>NZ_JADYXF010000014.1:0-102673 GCF_015864385.1 Pseudoalteromonas sp. SWXJZ94C | reverse complement strand
TCGCTTTAGCGTCTCAAGGGATGCGAATAATACACCCTTTATTTTTCGAGTCAACACTTAATTTTAAACTTTCTTTTTAGATAATTTAAAACCGAAGTTTTATTTAACTCTCTGAGTAGTTCGCTCCTCGCTAGGCGTTGGCGTTTCCCGTCTCAGTGGGGTCGCATTATAGGGAGATCCGAAAACAGATCAACCCTTTTTTGAAGAAAACTTGAAATAACATACTGTTCGCTGAGTATTTAAGCTAAATGCTTAAAAAGAGGACTAAACACTGCCAGTTTACTTATTTTAATGAATAGATAAGTACTTAAATATAATTATTAACTCTAAATTCGTATGATATTTTCAAATAAATTTCTGCTTGAGCATAATCTATATCTTTAATTCAGGAACTAAGCTCATCTGAAATGCATAAAGGTTCATTGTGGTTTTTATGTATCTATAGCTATCTAAACGCAATCTTACACCGTTGTTCATTTATTAAAATTATTTGTATTTAAATCAATTCACATATTCACTATATAAAGTTAATCGTTAAGTAACTCCTCTGAGTTATTCATTAAAAGTTGAGACTCTTTTACTTATACTAAAAACTTTAGAGAACTGGGCTGCACTACTATAGAGCCTATAAAATCTATCGCTAGAATAAGTTGGGGTTGCAGATGTATAAATTTAAAAAAGGAATATGCCAGGATCAGGCTAAGCTAAATACTATATATGCAGGTAATAAATGAAGGATGTTTAAATTAATAACCAAAGATTATATAAATTTTAGGCAGTAAAAAGCCGAGCATAGGCTCGGCTTTTAGGTTTCTTTAAGACTTACTCTGCAGACTGTGCGTCTTCTTGAACTGCTTCGCTAGTCGCTGGGCGACCAACTAGTTCAATATAAGCCATTGGTGCATTATCACCAGTACGGAAGCCACACTTAAGAATGCGAGTGTAACCACCTGGACGATCCGCATTACGAGGACCGATTTCACTGAATAACTTACCAACAACTTCTTTATCACGCGTGCGAGCAAACGCTAAACGGCGATTTGCTACACTGTCAGTCTTAGCCAGTGTGATTAAAGGTTCAATTACACGACGTAACTCTTTCGCTTTAGGCAAAGTAGTTTTGATGATTTCATGTTTCACCAAAGAACCTGCCATATTGCTAAACATCGCTTTACGATGGCTACTGTTACGGTTTAATTGACGACCACTCTTACGATGGCGCATGACCCTATCCTTCTAACTAAACTAATATAGTGATTTAGATTATTCAGCTAGACTTGCAGGTGGCCAATTTTCTAGGCGCATGCCCAGAGAAAGACCACGTGAAGCTAGCACGTCTTTAATTTCAGTTAGAGACTTCTTACCTAGATTAGGCGTTTTAAGAAGCTCAACTTCAGTACGTTGAACTAAATCACCGATATATTGAATTTGCTCGGCTTTCAAACAGTTTGCTGAGCGTACTGTTAGTTCAAGATCATCAACTGGACGAAGTAGAATAGGATCGAATTCTGGCTTCTCTTCTTTCTCTTCTGGCTCAGTTACATCACGTAAATCTACGAATGCATCTAATTGCTCAGCTAAGATAGTAGACGCACGGCGGATCGCTTCTTCTGGATCTAAAGTGCCGTTTGTTTCCATATCAATGATTAACTTGTCTAAGTCTGTACGTTGCTCAACACGGGCTGATTCAACCGAGTACGCAATACGTTCAACTGGACTAAATGATGCATCAAGCAACAATCTACCAATTGGACGCTCATCGTCATCAGAGGATAAACGACTAGATGCAGGCACATAACCACGACCACGTTCAACACGAATACGCATGCTGATCTCGCTGTTATTTGTTGTTAAATTACAAATAACGTGATCTGGATTAGCAATTGTTACATCGCCATCGTGCTGAATATCAGACGCAGTAACAGGACCTACACCAGATTTAGTCAGGGTCAGAAAAACTTCATCTTTGCCTTCTAACGTTACTGCTAAGCCTTTTAGGTTTAGTAGTATTTCAATGATGTCTTCTTGTACGCCTTCTTTCGCGCTGTACTCATGCAATACACCGTCGATTTCAACTTCAGTTACTGCACATCCAGGCATAGATGAAAGCAATATACGGCGTAAGGCATTACCCAGAGTATGACCGAAGCCACGCTCTAATGGTTCTAAAACTATTTTAGAACGCGTTGGGTTAATAGCGTCGATATCGACTAACCTTGGTTTTAGAAATTCTGTTACAGAACCCTGCATTTTATCCTCTCTTAACTCTTAACTTTACTTAGAGTAAAGTTCGACGATTAGTTGTTCATTGATGTCCGCAGACAAATCTGAACGCTCAGGTAGACGCTTAAAGCTGCCTTCCAATTTCTTACCGTCAACTTCAACCCAAGTCGGCTTTTCACGTTGCTCAGCCAACTCTAGAGCAGCGATGATACGTGCTTGTGTCTTAGACTTCTCACGGATTACAACAGTATCTTCTGGTGTAATTACGTATGAAGGAATGTTCACAACACGACCATTAACTAAAATCGCTTTATGGCTTACTAACTGGCGTGCTTCTGCACGTGTGCTAGCAAAACCCATGCGATATACAACATTGTCTAAACGTTGCTCTAATAGCTGTAACAAGTTTTCACCTGTATTGCCTTTAAGGCGAGCAGCTTCTTTGTAATAGTTACGGAATTGCTTTTCTAATACACCGTAGATACGACGTACTTTTTGCTTTTCACGTAATTGTAAACCGTAATCAGATAAGCGACCTTTACGAGCGCCGTGCTGACCAGGTGCAGTCTCAAGTTTACACTTAGAGTCGATAGCTCTTACGCCGCTCTTAAGGAACAGGTCAGTACCTTCACGACGACTCAGCTTGAGCTTAGGGCCCAAATATCTTGCCATGTTATTTCTCCTAACCTATTGTTAAACGCGACGTTTCTTCGGTGGACGACAACCATTATGTGGTATAGGCGTCACGTCAGTAATGTTGGTAATACGGTAACCAGCAGCATTCAAAGCACGTACAGCAGATTCACGACCTGGACCTGGACCTTTAATGAAAACTTCTAGATTTTTCAAACCGTATTCTTGAGCAGCAGTACCTGCACGCTCTGCAGCAACCTGAGCAGCAAATGGTGTAGATTTACGTGAACCACGGAAACCTGAACCACCGGCAGTAGCCCATGATAGTGCATTACCTTGACGGTCGGTAATCGTTACAATAGTGTTGTTGAAAGACGCATGAACATGAGCCATACCATCAGCAACTTGTTTTTTAACCTTTTTACGACGAATTGGTGTCTTAGCCATAATACTATCCCCTTATCGCTTAATAGGCTTACGAGGACCCTTGCGGGTACGCGCGTTAGTCTTAGTTCTTTGACCACGTAGTGGTAAAGAGCGACGGTGACGTAGGCCACGATAACAACCAAGGTCCATAAGGCGCTTGATATTTAAAGTAACTTCACGACGAAGATCACCTTCAACAGTGTACTTGCCAACTGCATCACGCAGTACGTCAAGAATTTCGTCTGAAAGTTCACCGATTTTTGTGGTTTCGGCGATACCAGTCGCTACTAAGATAGCCTTAGAGCGAGTCTTACCTATGCCATAAATAGCTGTTAAACCAATAACCGCATGTTTATGATCAGGGACGTTAATGCCAGCAATACGGGCCACTAACACATCTCCTATATTCGAATTTGGTAATCATCTGTTTGAAAAGCCCGTAAGGATACTCAAACGAAGACCAAATTACTACTAAAAACACAGGCCGAGAAAACTCAGCCTGCACGCTGTTTACTTAACCTTGCCTTTGCTTATGCTTAGGCTCACTGCAAATTACGCGTACTACACCAGCACGTTTAATAACTTTACAGTTACGGCATATTTTCTTAACGGAAGCACGTACTTTCATTGCTCAACTCCGTAAACTGACCTTATCGACCGTAGCCTTTAAGGTTCGCTTTTTTCAGCACAGAATCATACTGATGAGACATCAGGTGAGTCTGTACTTGTGCCATAAAGTCCATGATCACTACAACGATAATCAAAACTGATGTACCGCCGAAGTAGAATGGCGTTTGCCACGCCATCGTCATGAATTCAGGCACCAGACAGATAAAGGTTATATACAAAGCACCTGCCAATGTCAGGCGTGTCATCACTTTATCAATGTATTTAGATGTCTGCTCACCTGGACGAATACCTGGGATAAATGCGCCAGATTTCTTAAGGTTATCTGCTGTTTCACGAGGGTTAAAAACCAACGCTGTGTAGAAAAAGCAGAAGAAGATAATAGCCGCAGCTAGTACAAGTGAGTACAACGGTTGACCTGGGGTCAACGTAGTAGCAACAGCTTGTAATACATCAGCGACTGGACCTTCACCTTGGCCGAACCAGCTAGCAATTGTACCAGGGAACAGAATTATACTGCTAGCGAAGATTGGTGGAATAACACCCGCCATATTTACTTTTAGTGGTAAATGCGTGCTTTGAGCAGCAAATACTTGACGACCTTGTTGGCGTTTAGCATAGTTAACAACAATACGACGTTGTCCACGTTCAAAAAACACTACAAGATAAGTAACAGCGAATACGATTACCGCAACCATCAACAGTACAAAAACATTCAAATCACCTTGGCGCGCCATTTCGACTGTCGAACCAATAGCAGACGGCAAGTTAGCTACAATACCAACAAATATTAGAACTGAGATACCGTTACCGATACCACGTTCTGTAATTTGTTCACCCAACCACATAAGGAACATAGTACCAGTTACTAAACTCACCACTGCGGTGAAGTAGAAACCCATACCAGGGTTAACAACTAACCCCTCCATCATGCCCGGTAAGCTAGTAGCAATACCGATAGATTGAATAGTAGCTAGCACAAGCGTGCCATAGCGTGTGTACTGGCTAATTTTTTTACGCCCTTGCTCACCTTCTTTCTTAAGCTCTATAAACGGAGGATACATATGCGTTAATAGTTGCGTAATAATCGAAGCCGAGATATACGGCATAATACCCAGTGCTAACACTGAAGCTCGCTCAAGCGCACCACCGCTAAACATGTTGAACATCTCAACAATGGTGCCCTTTTGTTGCTCGAAGAAATCGGCAAGTACAGCGGCGTCAATCCCAGGGATCGGCACAAATGAACCTAGACGGTAAATTATGATAGCACCCAATACGAAGAGTAATCGACGCTTCAATTCCGAAAGTCCACTTTGTGCACTTTGTGTATCTTGACCTGGTTTAGCCATTAGTACTTCCTTAGTCTTCTACCTTGCCTCCGGCAGCTTCAATAGCTTCGCGTGCACCTTTAGAGGCTTTAAGACCTTTAACTGTAACAGCGCGTGAAACTTCACCAGATTTAACAACTTTAACGAAAAGAACGTTCTTTTTAACTAGACCAGCTGCTTGTAACGCGCTTAGGTCTACCACATCGCCTTCAACTTTAGCGATTTCAAAAAGGTTTATTTCTGCAGATACTAAAGATTTGCGAGAAGTAAAACCAAATTTAGGTAGACGACGTTGCATAGGCATTTGACCGCCTTCGAAACCAACGCGTACTTTGCCGCCTGAACGTGATTTTTGACCTTTGTGACCACGACCGCCAGTCTTACCTAGACCAGAACCGATACCACGACCAACACGTTTAGGGGCAGTTTTTGAACCTGCAGCAGGTGAAAGTGTATTCAAATGCATCGAATTAACCCTCTACCTTAACCATGTAAGAAACCTTGTTTATCATACCACGTACACATGCTGTGTCTTCTAACTCAACAGTGTGGTTGATACGACGTAAACCAAGACCGCGTAATGTAGCTTTATGTTTCGGTAAACGACCGATAGAGCTTTTTACTTGTGTTACTTTTACAGTTTGATTTGCCATGGTTACCCCAGTATTTCGTCTACGCGAAGGCCACGTTTTGCAGCGATTGACTGTGGAGAATTCATATTCTCAAGAGCCGAAATCGTTGCACGTACCACGTTGATTGGGTTAGTAGAACCGTAACATTTAGAAAGTACGTTCTGCACACCAGTCACTTCAAGTACTGCACGCATAGCACCACCTGCAATGATACCAGTACCTTCAGATGCTGGTTTCATGAACACTAGTGAGCCAGCATGACGTCCCTTAACAGGATGCTGTAATGTGTTGCCATTTAGGTCTACATTGATCATGTTGCGACGTGCTTTTTCCATTGCTTTTTGAATAGCAGCTGGAACTTCACGTGCTTTACCATAACCAAAACCTACTTTACCTGCGCCATCACCAACTACAGTTAGTGCAGTAAAGCTAAAGATACGACCACCTTTAACTACTTTAGACACACGGTTCACCGCGATTAGCTTTTCAGCTAGATCAGGCTGTTGTTGCTTTGCTTCTACGTTAGCCATAGTCTACTCCTAGAATTGCAAACCGGCTTCACGCGCAGCATCAGCTAGCGCCTTCACACGGCCGTGATATTTAAAGCCACTGCGATCAAAAGCAATCTTTTCGATGCCTTTGTCAGCCGCACGTTCAGCAACCGCTTTGCCAACTGCTTGCGCAGCTTCAACGTTACCGGTGCCTTTAACTGTTTCGCTAATAGCCTTTTCAACAGTAGAAGCAGCAGCCAGTACATTACCCTCAGCATTTACAACTTGAGCGTAGATGTGACGTGGCGTGCGGTGGATAACAAGACGCGTTGTGCCTTGTTCAATATAATTTCTACGAGTGCGTTTAGCACGACGTAGACGAGCTGTTTTTTTATCCATCGTCTTACCTTACTTCTTCTTAGCCTCTTTACGGCGTACATTCTCATCTGAATAACGAACACCCTTACCTTTATAAGGCTCAGGTTTACGGTATGCACGAATGTTAGCAGCTGTTTGACCAACTAACTGCTTATCTACGCCCTTAACTAGAACTTCTGTTTGGCTTGGAGTTTCAATCGTAATTCCTTCAGGAACTGCGAAATTAACTGGGTGTGAGAAACCAAGAGTTAAATCTAATGTTTTACCCTTAGCTGCAGCACGGTAACCCACGCCTACTAACTGAAGTTTCTTCTCGTAACCTTCATGCGTACCAACAACCATGTTGTTGATTAGAGCGCGAGCAGTACCTGCTTGAGCCCATGCATTAGCTACGCCATCACGAGGTAAAGTAGTAATAACGTTGTCATTAACTTGTACTTCAACAGCGTTGTTGATAGTACGAGTAAGTTCACCGTTTTTGCCTTTAACTGTGATTTCCTGGCCTTTTAATGTAACTTCTACACCGGCAGGAACAGTAATTGGTGCCTTTGCTATGCGAGACATAGTTCCCCTCCGATTAAGCTACAAAACCAATGATTTCACCACCAACACCAGCACTACGTGCTGTGCGGTCTGTCATCAGGCCTTTAGAAGTTGATACGATAGCGATACCAAGACCACCCATTACCTTAGGTAATTGGTCACGTTTCTTATAGATACGTAAACCAGGGCGACTTACACGCTGGATATTTTCAATTACAGCTTTGCCTTCGAAGTACTTCAACTCGATAGAAAGCTCAGGTTTTGCTTCACTGTTAACAGCGAAGTCTACGATATAACCTTCGTCTTTTAGTACTTTAGCTAATGCTACTTTCAGCTTTGAAGTTGGCATCGTTACAGATACTTTCTTCGCTGATTGACCGTTACGGATACGTGTAAACAAATCCGCGATAGGATCTTGCAAGCTCATAGTCTTACTCCCATGATTCTATTACCAGCTAGCCTTTTTAAGGCCAGGAATTTCACCGCGCATAGCTGCTTCGCGAACTTTAATACGGCTCATGCCGAATTTGCGAAGGTAACCATGTGGGCGACCCGTAATGTTACAACGATTACGTTGACGTACAGGGCTAGAATCACGTGGTAAAGCTTGTAGCTTAAGAACCGCGTCCCAACGATCATCTTCAGATGAGTTAACATCAGTGATGATAGCTTTTAGTGCTGTACGCTTTTCAGCGAATTGAGCAACTAGTTTTGTGCGCTTAGCTTCGCGCGCTTTCATAGAATTCTTTGCCATAACCCTACCCTTATTTCTTAAATGGGAAGTTAAACGCTTCTAACAACGCACGGCCTTCCTCATCAGATTTCGCAGAAGTAGTGATAGTAATATCCATACCGCGTACACGGTCTACTTTATCGTAATCGATTTCTGGGAAGATGATTTGTTCACGTACGCCCATGCTGTAGTTGCCACGTCCATCAAAAGACTTAGCACTTACGCCACGGAAGTCACGAATACGTGGGATAGCGATTGATACCAAACGCTCAAAAAAGTCCCACATACGCTCGCCGCGTAGGGTTACTTTACAACCAATCGGGTAACCTTCACGCACTTTGAAGCCAGCAACAGATTTGCGTGCTTTAGTGATTAGAGGTTTCTGACCAGAGATTGCTGCTAAATCCGCTACTGCGTGATCTAAAATCTTCTTGTCAGCTAGGGCTTCGCCCACGCCCATATTCAATGTGATCTTTTCGATCTGAGGGACTTGCATGACAGAGCTGAAACCAAACTTCTCTTGAAGTTCAGCAACTACTTTGTCTTTATATACTTCATGCAGTTTCGCCATCATTCTACTCCAACTATTAGATAGTTTTACCAGTAGATTTAAAGATACGTAATTTCTTACCATCTTCAATCTTGAAACCTACACGATCAGCTTTACTCGTTTCCGAGTTGAAGATCGCAACGTTTGATGCATCCATAGATGCTTCTTTCTCAACAATGCCGCCAGCTTGGTTCAATTGTGGAACCGGCTTTTGGTGTTTCTTGATCAAGTTTATGCCTTCGACAAAGATTCGACCAGATTCAGTAACAACTGAAAGCACTTTTCCGCGCTTACCTTTGTCTTTACCTGCTAGTACGATTACTTCGTCATCACGACGTATTTTTGCTGCCATGATTGGCTCCTTACAGTACTTCTGGGGCTAGTGAAACGATTTTCATGAACTTATCATTACGAAGTTCGCGAGTCACAGGGCCGAAAATACGTGTACCAATTGGCTGTAAGTTATCATTTAAGATAACAGCAGCGTTGCTGTCAAAACGGATCAAAGAACCATCTGGACGGCGAACACCTTTTCTGGTACGCACAACTACCGCGTTTTTAACATCACCTTTCTTCACTTTACCGCGAGGAATAGCTTCTTTTACAGAAACTTTAATGATGTCGCCAATCGCTGCGTAGCGACGGTGTGAACCACCAAGGACTTTTATACACTGCACTTTGCGAGCGCCGCTGTTATCAGCAACTTCCAGCTGAGTTTGCATTTGGATCATGTTAATGACCTCCGGTGTAGTAATTACAACGTGTCTAAAATTCGTTTACGAATCAAGACATTTCGATTAAATCCCACTCAAAAACAAACTAGTTGTCTCTTAAGGGCGGGCAATTGTACCAGCATTGAAGAGGGAGCGATAGGTTATTTTTTAATTAATTTAGAGCGGAGGATAATTAAAGTTGAGCAATTACGGCTATGTAACTAAATAACAGGTGGTTACAAAACAAACAAGGCGCTATATAAGCGCCTTGTTTGTTTATATAAATAAAATTAACCAAACAAACCTTTTAATTTGTCTTTAATTTTATCTTTTGCTTTGTCTTTCGCCTTTTCTTTTGCTTCATCAACTTTTTGCTTTGCTTCATCTTTAAGCGCATTGCTTACGTCAAGTTTAATGCCCACATCATGGAAAGGACCCTCTATACGAAGCGGTATTTTAAAACCGGTGCTATCATCTGTCGTACCCTGCCCTTCGATTGATCCAACTATACCTGTAACTAAACGGTAGTTAACCGTTGTTTGCGGTAAATCAACATCGCCTTCACCTGATATTCTAACGAGTGGGCTAATAAGTGATAAATCAGTGTTTTTACCAACACCATTAGTAAAGTTAAAACTTCCAGTTAGTGCAGAGAAATCTGTTTGCTCTGATTCTTCAAACCCGGTATCCAGCCCTTCAGATGCAGCACCAAAGTTTCCTGAAATGAGTTCCTTACCTTTACGAACCATCTCAGCTATATTCGCACCTTTTACAGCCCCATCAGCAAACTCAAATCCAAGCTTTCCGTTAAGCGCACCAATAAACGACTTTTGACTTTGACCAGTTGTGTTTAGGTTCCAATTTAGAGACCCTTTACCCATTAGCTTGTCAAAACCTGCCGCATCCGTTAATAAAGGCTGTGCATCTATTCCAGCTAAGTCAAAGTTAGTTGATATTTTATAAGGTACTTGTTGTGCGTTTACATTGATAACGCCTTTACCTGACCCTTCATAAGCAGAAAAACTATCTAGGCTTAGTTTTGCAACGCTATTTTTTAAAGCAACAGTAAATTGATTTGCGCCCAACTTAATATCATTAGCTTTTAATCCACTTGAACGAATAACTACATTCGCATCTAGTGAATTTAATGCACTTAGATCAATTTTAGTGTCATCCCATACTATTGGTTCTGCAGGTTTATCATTTTGCTCTACTGGCTCTTCTTGTTTTGCTACGGCTTCAGGTAGGTACGGGTTTAAATCAAGCATACCTAAATCAATATCAGCATTTACAGCTAAACGTTTGCCTAGGTTTAGCTCGCTTTTACCTTTTATTTCTAATGCGTCTAACGTTGCGACTAAATCTTCTAAATTAAACTTCTCATCTGCTAAGTGCATTTTACCGTTGACACTAAATGCGTTAAAAGCATTTTCTTTAGCGCCTAATTCTACACCTTGCCATTTCGCAATATTTTTTACTGATTCACCACTTAGTGCCAATTGCCCTTTAATATCTTGTCCTTGTTTAGCAATATCACCTTCAAACGTTAAATCAACTAAACGAGAATCTAAGCTTTGTTTAACATTAAAAGTAGCACCTTCAATTGCTTTAGCAGGAGTATCTAATTTTATATCAAGCTCAAAACGCTCTTCCATATAAGTAATACCACCTTTTACTTCTAATGTTTTACGAAGTGATGGAAGTAAAATAGCGAGTTCTAAATCGCTAATTTGTTGTTTAGCACCGGTTTGACCATCTAGATAGGTAAATGTACCGCCATAAATAGCAACCTCACCTAACTCAATATCAAAGTTATCTGGAAGCTTAATAGCTTCGCCAGATTCGCTTTGCTCTTTAGGTTGCTCTGCAACTGCATCAAACAACTGCCAATTAGCTTTACCATTTTTATCGGTTTCTAATAGGATATTTGGTTCGTTTATAACAAACTTATCTAATTTAAACTCACCACCAAATAATGAAAACCAAGGTATGTGTACAGCAAGCTGTTTCATACTCGCCATATCGGCGCGCGAACCTGATTCCATATTTGCAAAATGCACGTCGTTAAGTTCTAACTTTAATGCTGGGAATACGCTAAGTGTTTTATCACCTTTAATAGTAAGAGTGCGCCCAGTTGTTTTTTCTACCTGTTCAGACACTTTATTAAAAATAGTATCAGTAGGGATTAAAAACGGTGCGGCAACAATTAGTGCTATACATAGTAAAAGTATTACACCTACAATTTTAAGTATGGTTTTCATGATCGTCCTTTCAAACGTGCAAATAATGTTTTTATCATAGCGAGTGTTAGCTTTAAAAGCATTGCCGTTATTACAAAAAAGTAACTTAAATCAGTTTACATTTTTTATATGAATATTTCCTGAAACATTTTGATACCTTTGGTTGCATTGATACTTAGGGGCTACAAAGTGTACTTTAGCAAAAGTTATAGAATTGATATTATGAAAAACGATATAAAAACTGAAACAAAAATTTATAGGTAAAATGCATGCTTTTCAATATTCATGCGGATTACATTACTAATTATTAGCGGTTACCCGATGCTTAGTCAAACATCAGTACCTTTATTGTTCTATGGGGCGCAGCTTTTTTAGGCTCATTTTTTATGTTTATGATCAGAGGAGGCTTTATATGGAAGTTGAGCCACCGCCTTACCTAGTAAAAATGAGTATTTAAATACAATAGATACTATTGCCTATAAACATGTTGTGCTTACGCTACTGCTTAGTATGAGGCAATCTATTTAGCTTCATATCATCTTCCTGTTGATGTATCACAAAGAACTACTGACCTATAACCAAGGCACCATGGTAACTTTCTACTTAGCTATTATGAGTTTACTCTATGGTGCTCCCCTAATTTGGCAAAGTAGAGAGTTGGAATCAACGTAAATAATAACATAGCAAAATATCGAAAAGAGGCAGGGCTTTCACTGCAAAAACTAGCAGATGCTATTAATGTGCTACGTAAAAAGTCAGTACCGTAGAAACATCACTGTTTACGCCCTCGGTGGTCATTGCTCTAAAAATAGCTCAATATTTTAGAAAGTCTCTTTGTGCTAGATGAGAATGATTGATATATACTAAGGTGTTAACGTTATTCTATTAGCGAAAGTACCGATTTAGCCACTTCAATTACAACGTATGAAGGACAGCGCTGTTGTTATTGTTGTAATTGCGCTAAAATAGACCAGCAAAAAAATATATATCTAATCCGGAGATTCTACAAGGCATGAAAACACTGCTAATTTCACCGTCAAAAATGACGCTAGGCGAACAAGAAAATCAAATCTATCAGAACATTCTGAAGCAATCTTCAGAGTTAAGCCTTAACCTTATGGCCGTGAAAGTAGAAAACCACCCTGATGATTTTTTACCTTGGTGCTATGAACTACTTAATGCAAGTAGAGATCGTATGAACTACGATTTACTAGAACCGCAACAATTACCTGTACTAAAAAAACTACATGACCAGCTTATTTCGGCTATTAGTTTTTTACAGGTTAAAACATTACGCGTAGCCCCTTGGCCTGTAGTAAGCGTATTTGTTGAACAGCATAAAGACGTTATTGCCCTTGACGAGCAACTTCGTTTAGTAAGCTATATCAAAAGCATTCGTGAGCAGTCACTTAAAGATATGATCCCTGAAGACTTACTAGCATTTAGTGGTAAGCACATGGCATCACTTGACCCAAGTACTTACAACTTTGATGTTGAATGGTTTGCATCTACGAAGAGCGCTAAAGGTTTTCATCAAATGCTTGCCGATTTACCAGGTGATTTTGATGCTGCTCTTGCAAACATCCCGCTTGAAGGTGATATAACGCAGTACGAATACCAACAATTTGTTGCGGCTTATTCAAAAGTGTTTACAGACAATAATGAAAAACCAACACTTGCTCCTGCAACTCGCTTGTTAGCAATGCGCCGCCCAGATCTATTTACTCCGATTACAAATAATCGACTAGATGCATTATGTGGTGCCCTTGGTGTTCCAAAACTTAAAAACAGTGATTTTGAACGTTACTGGCAAGATATCGTAAAAGGTATTCAAGCTATGTCATGGTACAAAATGGCTAAACCAAGTAACGAGTTAGAAGAACAATTAGTTGCTATTAAAGCTCTAATACCATGTTTCTTTTACTATGCGGATGCTAAAACACCTGATAACTCTAACTATATCAAGTTACTTAGCAAGCCAAAACGTAGCACAACAACTACTGGTAAAACTCAACGCAGAGGCAAAGAGTCTGCAGAGATTTTAGTAGATCGTGCTCTTACAGCTGACGATATCCCAGAGCATATTCGCAGCAAACGTGACTCTATCATTAATGAAGTTCAAAAAGGTCGCGGCGTTAACGAAACAATTAGTCTAATGCGCACTATTTTTGGCTAAATAAATCTAACCTAGCTGTGTTTTTCTGGTGCAGCTAGGTTAATTTATGCACCAGCAGTGTGCGAACATTTCTTATACTACATATATCCTCTTAATACCTTATACAGCCAACCTTCTGTTTTTAAAATATAAACAACCATTTTTCATTAGATAAAGTAAATTTGGCATATACAGTGCTACTACTACCCCAGTTAAACAATAAAAATGCATCCTGCAAAAAGGTTAAAGCAATACATAATAAAGCCTTGGCATGCAAAAATCATATAACGGGAAATGGAACATGCTCAAACTAAAAACAACAATTGCAATAAGTGCTATAGCATTAATAGTGGCAACATCGTTAACATCAACAGCAGTTCAAGCTGAAGTAACAGCAAATGCAGCTGCAACATCAAACTACTTATGGCGAGGCCAAGAACAAACCGATGGCGATGCAGCTGTATCTGGTGGCATTGACTACGCGCATGAATCTGGTTTTTATGCAGGTACTTGGGCTTCAAACGCATCTTGGGCAGATGAAATGACCTACGAGCTAGATTTATATGCTGGCTTTGGTGGTGCTATAAACGAAAGCGTAAGCTACGACGTTGGTTATATTTACTATGCATATCCTGATGCAGCTTCTGAAGTGGATGCGGATTTTTCTGAAATTTACGGCAGTATCAGTATTGAAAGCTTTACTTTTGGTGCTGCAATTTTAGCTACATCAGATGCAAGCGGTGATGGTACTGACTTTGGTGATTCATTATATCTTAACGCAGACTACGCGTTTCCAATTGGTAGCAATGGTACTGAAATGGCATTACATGTAGGTCACTATTCAGGTGACTTTATTGGCGATAGTAATATTTTTGATTATGGCGTATCAATTTCAAAAGATGGTTTTACTTTTGGAGTATCTGATACAGATATTGCTGATATTAAAGTATATGTTGGCTACGCTGTAGATTTTACTTTATAAAAAAGAATGTGTTACTTGCTGCAACACGAAGGGCCTATGGCCCTTTTCTCATTTAAGAACTTTATAACCCCGTCTCTTTGTATTATTTAGGCTCAATCCAAACCCTAAAATATTAGTAGCGCTTCATATCCATTTTATAAATACCAACCTCTTTGCGCTACAGTAGTTAGTACCCTCCGGTTACTCTAAATAACTTTTAAGTAATTTTCACATAGCTTATTACATTCTAAAGCCGCATAAATGCGGCTTTAGAATAGTTATTGTAAACCTTAATTAAAACTTAGCTAAGTTATCAGTGCTATCCTTATCGACCAATTTAACAAAAGGATCAACCCCCGCAAACAGTGGTTTTTCTTTTACTTTAAGCTCAATCTTATTAGTACCAGTCACTATTTGGTGCTTTTTAGAGTAAATAACAAAATCTTCAGCTAGTAGGTTTTCAGGGTCATCGCTGAATAAAACAATATCAATTAGTTCATCGAGCGGCTGCTCAGTTTCTTCACCTTGGCCATCAGCACGGTATTTAGCTGCTTCAACATTCAGTGTTACGGTATAAAAGCCATCACTATCAACGCTATCTGTAACTGACACATCTTTCATCTCAAGCTCATACAAGGTGATATATTTAAACTGATCGTCAATAAAACTTTGTTCTGCTTGCGTTGCGTCTTGTTTTAAATAGCTAAGTAAATCAAGCGTAGTTGGGTATGGTGTTGATTGGTACTGAAATTCATTTAAAAATGCTTTGAGTGCATCATTTAAACGTTTTTCACCTAAACGATCATAAATCGCCATCATCACAACTGATCCTTTATTGTAATGAAGATATTGTTGCGACTGTGTTTTATATAGTGGCATTTCTTCAAAAGCTTCCCCTGTACGCCCTATTAAGTACCTATCAAGCTCATATTTTAAAAACTTACGTAGCTTCTCTGCGCCAAAGCGTTTCTCAAGCACCATAAGCGCACTATACTGTGAAAGCGTTTCTGAAATAACGGCACTGCCCTCAACATTCGCTCCCGACACTTGATGTCCCCACCATTGGTGCGCTACCTCATGTGCGGTAACATAATAGGGTAAGTCAATTTTACTCTCATCCCTTAAGTCTGTAATAAACCCTATGCTTTCGGAGTATGGCACTGTATTGGCAAAACTTTGCGCAAACGAACGATACTTAGGAAATTCAATAATACGTAGCTGTTTATGCTGATACGGTCCAAACGCTTGTGTAAAGTAATCTATCGAGTCTTGTACTGACTCAATCATACGGTCGACATTCCATGCATGATTTTTGTGGTAGTACACCTCAATATTTACCCCATTATGCTCAACCTTTTTACTTTCAAGCTCTGCCGAAAGCACCGCATAAAAGTTTAAAATGGGCGCATCCATTTCATAAACAAAGGTGCGGCGCCCGTCTTTTACACTTTCACTTTGTAAATACCCTGGGGTAATCGCAAATTGCGACTCGTCGGTTGTTACCGTTGCCTTAAAGTTAATAAACCCATTAGCTGCACCAAAATCACTTTGTGTATAGTACTGGCTGTCTTCTAGCTTATGAGCGCGTTCAAGCTCAGGTAAATCATGCTTACGGCGCTCAAATTTATCAGCTACCTGTAAACCACGGTTATAACCAAAGCTAGGAAGGAGTTCCAAATTATTAATAAAAGTGCCATTGGCAACCAATTGTGTATCAGAGTCTTTATCAGTAAAGCCTGTATGATCGCGAGTAACCGACAGTTGCCCTTCTCTTATTTCGTTTGGCATAAGCGGCTGCTCAAACTCAAACCATGCTAAATAAAACGCTGGTAATTGTTCAACTATCTTACCGCCTGCCATAGCTACATCCCAACTTTTAGCGTGTTGAGGTGAGGTGATCAATACTCGCGTAATTGGCTCGTTAGAGGTATTGGTAAATTTAATTTTTGCCACAGCACTTAAAGCACGCTTTTTTGGAAAAATATCAACAGTTAAGTCAACATCGGTCACCATAGGTAGTGCTAAGTCTTTGTATTGTGCAAACTGCTGTTCATAACTTATTTGCTTGTCTTGAAGCTCATCGCTCGTAGTAAACTCGTTCAAAACTCTTGTGTTGTTATAAATATTGTAGCCTGCACCAACAAACACTAATGCACTAATAACCGCAACCGCTTGCCCTTTTAATGACATATTATAACGAAGCATAGACAGGCGTGTGCGCAGCGTTTGTGAAGGACCACGATGCCATAACGCAAACCCAACAATCGCTAGAACAAGACTTAACGCACCCCAATATAATGTGTACCAATGCGCAGCTTGTAAGAAGTGCCCATAACCATTTATATCAGAATACGGTACGCTACTGCTTTGCGAAAAATGATACATATGATGCTCAAACCCATAAGAACCCATTACTGTTTGCGCTATGTAATACAAAATAAACAAGCCCATTCCTACATATTTATGCGGGCTAATAATCTGTAAAAAGAAGGCGAGTACAGTCAGCATAATCAACGGTAAAATCGATAAATAAACAATCCTAAATAAATACTGTCCTAGCTCTAAATTAAATTGACCTTTAAATAACTGAACCGTAATTGTGAGTATCATTCCCACGAGGAACAACCCAGAAATAGCGGCGATTAAAGCCAGTATTTTTGACACCCAAAAAACACTATTATGTACCGGAAAGCTGTCGACAATATCGCCCATACCACTTTGTCGCTCTCGCCATACAAGCTCAGCACTATAAAAAGCGATAATAACAAACAAAAATAAACCGGAAATACGCCCTATAATATTTACCATATTCTGAGTTAAAGGCCAGTTAGTAGTGCCATAGGCGCCAATAGGAGCAAATAGTGGGATCATAAGCGTTACAATACTTACACCCGCTAAAATCATAAAAGGAGCACTAAATATAACTTGTTTAAGTTCGAATATACTGCGCATTATTAGCTGAGATTTAGTACTGACTCCCGCTGATTTATAATTTTTAGCACTATTGATAAGTGAAGCTTGTTTATTTTGTACAAAAGCAGAGACTTTAAATTGCTTCTTCTGTTTTTTAGTTACTATGCGGTTGCTTAGCTTTCCAAGGCCAAAAAACATTGCAACACTGATTGCCACCCACAATATACGGTTAACTAAAAGGTCACCTGTGAGCGTTAGCACTTCTGTGTTTTTATCATTTACAGTCCAATAACGTGTTAAATCAATTAACGAACCAGAGCCAAATGGGTCGGCGTAAACAACAATATTTCTAAATGCTAAATCATCAAAGTAAACGCCGGCAATTTGATAGGCTATAAAAATCACAACAGCTGCTACATACACCGACATCATGGTTTTAAAATAGACCGCTACACTATTAAAAATAGCCGAAAGCACCAGTAAACTTGGCACTGCTAAATAAAGATAAGGCGCAGCGTAGTACATTAGCTTATTAGGACCTACCAATTCACTATCGAGCCAGCCAACCAACAAACCAAATTGCGACCCTAAAAACACACCCAATGGCACGCTTAAAAACACAATAAGTACAACTAAGTAAGAACCAAAAAAACGCCCTGCTTGATAAGGCACAGGATTAACAGGCTTACTAAATACCAGCTCATCCATTTTGCTTTCACTGTTGCGAATAGCGGAACTGGCAACAAAGTTAACCACTAAAAACATCGCAAACGTACAAAATGTAACGGTTAAAAGCATAATCGAGAAAGGCGAGTTCATATGAACATTCGCCCCACCAAGAGGGAATTTACTGCTAGAGCTTATAAAAAACGCCATCAAAAAAAAGATTAATGAGGTGACATAAAACGAAGGCTGACGCACAAAATAGCGTAGCTCAAACGTGAGCATATTAAAAAACATAACGCCTCCTTATGCTACTTGGCTGTTACGATGATTAAGCAGCGTAGAAAAATACACATCTTCTAGGTTTGCGTTACTAGCTTCAAAGCCTTCAGGTGCTTGCTCGGCTAATACATGTAAAATTGTTTTCCCTGCAAATAAGCGCTTTGAAATAACAGGCAGTTGTGGCTCAAGGTCTTGCGCTTCTTCTTGGCTCATGGCTTTGCGCCAAATTTGTCCTTGCAGTTTATCGGTAAGCGCGATTGGGTTGCCTTCCAATAAAATTTTACCGCCAGCCAGCACCGCCATATTTGGGCAAAGCTCTGCAACATCTTCAACAATATGGGTTGATAATATCACTACTTTTTGCTCACCTAAGCTTACTAATAAGTTATGAAAACGATTACGTTCCTCTGGGTCTAACCCCGCAGTTGGCTCATCAACTATTAGTAAATCAGGGTCACCTAATAAAGCTTGAGCAATACCAAAACGCTGACGCATACCGCCCGAAAAGCCACTTACAGCTTTTGAGCGATGTTGATATAAATTAGTGTGTGCAAGTAATCCTTCAACCGACTCTTTACGCTCGGCTTTATTATGAATACCCTTTAAAACAGCCATATGGTCCAGTAAGTCGTAAGCACTAACACGCGGGTACACACCAAAATCTTGTGGTAAGTAACCTAAGCGTTGGCGCAAAGCTTGTGGGTCTTTAAATACATCAATACCATCAAAAGTAATTGAACCTGAATCAGCCGACTGCAGTGTTGCAATAGTACGCATAAGCGATGATTTACCAGCACCATTTGGTCCAAGCAACCCAAACATCCCTTTACCTATAGATAAATCAACACCTTGCAGTGCATGTACGCCGTTATCGTAGGTTTTAGATAACCCTGTTATTGATAGCATTTTTACTTCCTTGAATATAAGTAATTATTTTTATGATGTTTTATACCACAAGAAAAACAGGAACATAAGTTACCTACTGGCTAAATTTGTAACAACAAATAAACACAATTTAAACTCATAACACTTGCCTGCGCGTTATTCACTCGGTATAAAAACTACATATACTTTTTATAAGAAGCGAAAAGCCATGCAAGATCACCAAAGCCAGCCATTAAACGACTTTATAGAATACCCACACGACGAAATGCTAAATCGCGCTAACGAGTTTTTAACCACTAGCCAACGCCGCCATAGCATTCGCAGCTTTAGCGATCGCCCAGTACCAAAAAATATTATTGAAGCATGTATAAAAGCAGCGGGCACAGCACCAAGTGGAGCGAATCATCAGCCTTGGCATTTTGTAGCTATAAACAGCAGTGATGTAAAAAAACAAATAAGAGAAGCCGCCGAAAAACTAGAACGATCTTTTTACGAAGGACGAGCAGGTGAAGAATGGTTAGATGCACTAAAGCCTCTAGGGACCGATGCTAATAAGCCTTATTTAGAACATGCACCTTGGCTTATAGCTGTATTTAGTCAAAAAAAGGGGGGTGTAAGCACCGATGATAAAAATACGAATTATTATGTGCATGAGTCTGTTGGCTTAGCTACCGGCTTTTTAATTCAAGCTTTGCACCGTGCAGGTTTGGCAACCCTTACTCATACTCCAAAACCAATGAGCTTTTTAACCGACATATGTGGTCGTGATAGAGATAACGAACGCCCGTATATGCTACTTATTGCAGGCTACCCAAGTGATGATGCAACAATACCTGCTCATGCACTCGATAAAAAATCTATCGATGAAATAGCTACTTTTATTTAGTATTTTCTTGTTGGCAAAACCATTCATATAACAAAGCAATGATCGACTCAACTTTTGGGTCGGTCAACGAGTAATAAATAGTATGCCCTTCTCGGCGAGTAACAACCATATCTGCCTTGCGTAAACTTGCTAAATGCTGAGATAGCGCCGACTGTGCTAAAGGTACATTTTTATTTAGCTCACCTACACTTTGCTCGCCTTGTAATAAACTACATAAAATCATTAAGCGATTTTTGTTAGCCATTAATTTTAAAAACTGTTCGGCTTGCTCTGCGTTGACAGCTAGTTGTTCAATATTCATTTTGTTATTTCTCTTTTTTGACCTTTTTAAGTATAGACTTTTACATTAGTAAGTTCTAATATAATTAACATTAGAGTTTACTAATATTAAGGTAACCAATGAAAATTAGCGATGCAATTTTATTAATCGGCGGAAGTGCTGTAGCAGTATCTGTATTATTAAGTTACTTTGTACATAGTAACTTTCAGTTTTTAACGTTATTTATAGGTATTAACTTAATTCAATCTGCTTATACCAAGTGGTGCCCATTAATGTCTTTTTTACGAAAAAGAGGATTTACAGACTAATGCTTACATCGATCCCTGACTTACTAAAAATTATCACACCTAACCAACGCCGTATTGACGCAGCGCAAGCAAAACTCGAGCTTGAACAAAATAAAGGTTTACTTATTGATGT
Source organism: Pseudoalteromonas sp. SWXJZ94C (assembly GCF_015864385.1). Classification (NCBI taxonomy): domain Bacteria; kingdom Pseudomonadati; phylum Pseudomonadota; class Gammaproteobacteria; order Alteromonadales; family Pseudoalteromonadaceae; genus Pseudoalteromonas; species Pseudoalteromonas sp. SWXJZ94C. The sequence goes on along the minus strand of NZ_JADYXF010000014.1, from coordinate 81,708 downwards.
GCGAGAACCCGCAGAGCACGCTACAAAAGCAGCTTCAGGCGCTATAAATATTCCGCGCGGATTACTCGAGATGAAATTAATGGAAATAGAAAAAGACGCAGCACGCCCTATTTACGTGCACTGCGCAAGCGGTGCACGCGCAACACTTGGCGCTGAAGCGTTAACGCGTGTTGGCTACGAAAACGTGACTGTTATTACCTGTGACGCAAACCAAATATGTAGTGTGTTTTAAGTATCTACTTAAGTGCATGCAGTTATGCACCTAACAAAGGTAGGCGTTTAACGCTGTGATAAGTCAGTGCTAATTTAATACACGCTTTAAGTGGGTACTCTGGTAATGGCTTTTCACTATTTAACACTATTGCTCTATTTCCTTCAAAGGTAAGATTATGAGAGTATAATTCTCTAAATGTGCTTACTAGCTTTGATTGGCAATGAAAAAATAAATAGCACGATGAGCCCTTAAAGCCCACGCGAATGGGGCTGCCATTTATTGTGTTATAACTTGGCTCTCCCCACTTTATTGACTCTTCAACAACTCCTAAGCTTTGCTCTTGTGCTACGGTATAAATTAACTCTCGTAATTTTATAAGCTTACTTTTTGCTATTTCAGGATAATTATTAAATATATTTTCTATTTCCGTATTCATAAAAATATCCTTATAAGCATTACAATTTTAAAACAGGTTACTTTTGCGGCCTTTCATCAAGTAAAACAAGTAGCATCTGCTCAATATTTTTAACACTATAAGTAAGTGATCTCAGTAGTTCTTTCTCACTTTGCTCTGTCGGCTGCTGCGAAGTTTTACCTTGGTTAGCCAATATATCTTTTTGCTCAAGTATCGCCTCTCTAAACTCACTCGCATTAACTACACCAAGCAAAGACACTAAAGCGCCATTTCCTGACTGCCCTGCCGTTTCAAAGCTTAAACGATATAACCCAAAAAGGCGCATTAGTGGGCCCTGGCTTAATCCAACATCAGTTATTTTTTCAAGCGGAATCGATTTTTCTTCTTTAAATAATATGCCACGTTTAACTACCAGCTTTTGCGATAATAAATCAGCCGACATAGCTGCAAGTATTCGCCCACCCACCAGCCATACAATAAGTAAAATGATAGGTATAAGCGGTATAGTAATAAGAGCCAACATTGCAAATAAAGTTGCCGTAACCATCCAGTATTGTTTTACCTTGTAATCGAATGAAGCACTTTTTAAAATATGTTTTGTCATTGTTTTAATCCTTTATCTATATAACTAAAAATACACTCTGCAAACTTCAATAATCTCTACTCAATCTTACAAACTAATAACGACTTTTATAGCAAGGGCAATAAACACAACACCCAGTATTTTATCAAGCCATGGGTTCTGCTTAGTAAAACCAAAGCGATTTTTTGAAACCTCAGTAAGTACTGCAACTAGCAAATACCAACCTGTATCAATTACAAACACAGTTAAGCACATAATAATGCCAATGCTTAAAGTCAGGTTTTGCGGGTCTATAAATTGCGAAAACAACGCTAAAAAGAAAATTGCCAACTTAGGGTTTAAAAACGCAATGGCGAATCCATCTTGCAGCGCTTTGGTTGCGCTTAGCTCACTTTTTTGTACTTGCAGTTCGTCATTACTGGGTTTTGCTAATAGTATTTTTAAACCTAAATAGGCTAGATACCCAGCGCCTAAATATACAAGGACTTGGTATACCGTTGGAAATTGAGCCATCAATGTCCCTAAACCAAGTAATGAAGCTGCAGCATAAAGCCCAACACCCACGCCATGACTAAGCGCAGCAAGCATACCGTTTTTCATTCCGCCACTCATTGTATGCTTTAACACAACTGCAAGGCTTGGACCTGGCGACATTGCACCCATCATGCATACAACTACTAAACTAAACCATGCCGTTAATGTCATTTTGTCCCCTATAACTTATCATTTTTAACAGTTGAGATTCGAATACTAAAACCTATACCAAGCTTTACTTACTTTCAAACACGTAGTCAAAATCGTAATAGTGAATGCCCTGCTCAATGCGAATTTTCATACTGCCACTTAAACCCTCTAGCTCATTGGTGCCTGAATCGGGAATAACAGTTAAAATTAGGCTGTCTTGTCCTTTATCCATAGTGCCAAAGTGTTGCAGTACAAAACTGCCCTGCTTACCCTCAAGCTCACCTATCACTTGCTCTATTGCCACGTAACCCGCACTGCCTTGGGTTGGCGTCATTGCGCTAAGCATCTCGCCTTGGCTTGTAGCATTTAAGTCACCTTTAAATGTTTTATCAATCGACATACGTCCTAAGTTAATACCTTGCTGCCCTTTGACGTAACCTTCAATTGGCGCTAAAGACACTATAAATTCACCACTTATTATTTTTGTTGTCATAACAATTCCTATTGATGATATTTAATACTATTGATTTTTAATCCGATGATGCCATATCTATACCTTAACCTTTAAAAAGAATCCACTATGTCAAAAAATACCTCTGCATCCGAAAAAGCTGCTTTTAGCAGCCTATTACCTGTTTTTGCTTTTATAAAACCTTACAAATGGATGGTAGTAGCTGCACTAGCTGCACTGTTAGTGACTGCGGGTGTTAACTTGTCGTTAGGGCAAGGTGTTAAGTTTGTTATTGATCATGGGTTTATTGCAGGCTCCAAAGATCAATTACAGCAAGCTGTGCTGGTACTCATTGGTTTAATCAGCTTATTAGCGATAGGTACTTTTAGCCGTTTTTATTTAATGTCGTGGATTGGTGAACGGGTAAGTAACGATATTAGAAAAGCAGTGTTTAATCGCATTGTAACGCTACACCCTAGCTACTTTGAAGAAAACCGCAGTGGCGAACTTATGTCGCGTTTAACCACCGACACCACATTACTGCAATCAATTATCGGCTCATCATTTTCTATGGCGCTGCGCAGTGTACTTATGTTGATTGGTGGCTTAGCTATGCTGCTATTTACTAATTTAAAACTTACTTTAGTGGTTGTAGCCTGTGTACCGCTGGTACTTGTTCCTATGATGATATTTGGTCGCAAGGTACGCAAACTAGCAAGCTCTAGCCAAGATGCCATTGCCGACATAAGTACCTATGCCGGAGAAATCATACAAAACATCAAAGTAGTGCAAAGTTATAGCCATGAAGAACAAGAACAACATGCCTTTGCGCTTGAGACCGAAAAAGCCTTTAACGTTGCTAAAAAACGTATTAAGCAACGTTCATTTTTAATAGCCGTGGTGATTTTTTTAACCTTTAGTGCTATTAGCGCTATGTTATGGGTAGGTGGTAACGACGTACTTGCAGGCACCATGAGCGGCGGCGAGTTAGGTGCGTTTGTGTTTTACGCTATTATGGTTGCAATGTCGGTGGCAACCGTTGCTGAAGTATATGGCGAACTACAACGTGCAGCTGGTGCTGCGGCAAGGTTACTTGAGTTACTTGCTGTTAAAAGTGAGATAGAAAACCCGCTAGATCCACAAGACGATAGCTTACTGCAAAACATTAACAGCCCTGCTATTACGCTTAAAAATATAAGCTTTAACTATCCTTCTCGTCCAGACGTGAGTGCGCTTAATAAAATAAACTTAACGATTGAGCAAGGTCAAACAGTGGCAATTGTTGGTCCCTCTGGCGCAGGTAAAACAACGTTATTTGAATTACTACAGCGATTTTACGATCCGGCTAGCGGAGCCATTAAATTTAAAGATGTAAACATTAAAGATTTATCGCTTAATACTCTGCGTAATAAAATGGGCATGGTAGCGCAAAACCCTATTTTATTTAGCTCCGATGTAATGCATAACATTCGTTATGGCAACCCTAATGCAACCGACGAGCAAGTTTATGCCGCAGCAAAATATGCGCATGCCGATGAATTTATCAAACAGCTACCGCAAGGTTATAACAGCTTTTTAGGTGAGCAGGGTGTGAGGTTATCGGGTGGGCAAAAGCAGCGTATTGTGCTTGCACGTGCCATACTAAAAGACCCTGAAATACTTCTTCTTGATGAAGCCACCAGCGCGCTAGATGCGCAAAGTGAGCAACATGTACAAGCCGCGCTTGAGCATTTAATGCAAAACAGAACAACGTTAATAATTGCCCATAGGCTGGCAACGGTAAAACATGCAGATGTAATTGTAGTAATGGAAAATGCAGAAATCATAGCAACGGGTACTCACCAAGCGTTATTAGCAAGTAACCCGTTGTATCAAAAACTGTGTGAATTACAGTTTAATAAGGATTAGGGTTTGTTGACCTTTCAAGGTTAAATTTGCAAGGTTCAAGAACCCTAACCTTCGGTATTTGGCACTATTTGAATTTCTACACGACGGTTTTGAGCACGACCATTTGCACTATCGTTAGTCGCAATTGGGCGTGTTTCGCCATAACCCATAGTACTAACTCGTGTAGCCATAATTTGCTGGTTCACTAAGTAGTCTTTCACACTTTGTGCACGCTCACGCGATAGGTTCATGTTGTAGCTATCTTTACCTGTACTATCGGTATGCCCTTCTACACTAAGGTAGGTTTTTTCGTACTTGTTCATTACTTTAGCAATCGCGTTTAACGTATCGTTAAAGCCTGATGAAATATAAGACTGATCCGTTGCAAAAGTAATGTTTGATGGCATAACTAAACGTAAGTTATCACCCTCTCGTACTACTTCAACACCCGAACCTGCTAGCTCATCACGAAATGCTTCTTCTTGCTTATCCATGTAGTCGCCAACAGCTGCGCCAGCAAGTGCACCAATAGCTGCACCAATAAAAATACGTTTATCTTTATGATTACCCGTAGCCTTACCTAATACACCTCCGGCTGCAGCGCCAATAGCGGCACCTTTACCTGTGTTATTCATTTCGCAACCAGAAAGCAACAAAGCTACTACGGTTACGCTTAAAAGTGATTTAGTTAAAGTCATGGTGATACCTATTCATTAAGAATTTAGCAAGAGTATGCAAATACATGTATGAACAAACTATGAAGAGAGTGTTAAAAGCAACGCATCTAGCTCGATAGTTAAGCATACCCTAAACTAATGTGTCGTTTTAATAAAAATGTCATACTCCCCTGTGACAATTTAATGAACTTTACAAAGGATATTGGCGCAATGTTAATTGCTATTTTTAGACAGTTTTTTTTACTAGGGTGTATGAGCTTTGGTGGCCCTGCTGCACATTTAGGCTACTTTAAACGCCACTTTGTAGATTCATTAAATTGGCTTACTAATACTCGGTACGCACAACTTATTAGTTTAAGCCAAGCTATACCAGGTCCTGGCTCTAGCCAAGTTAGTTTTGCAATTGGCGTTGAGCGTGCTGGTGTACTGGGCGGTATAGCTGCATTTGTAGGCTTTACTCTGCCTTCGTTTTTAATAATGGTGCTACTTGCGGTTAGTGCTCATCAATTTGACGCTATTTACTTTGCTATTATTGCAGGCTTAAAGTTATTTGCCGTTGTTATAGTTGCTGATGCAACGCTTAGTATGGCTAAAAGCTTTTGTACAAGTACCGCACTTAAGCTACTTGCTGTAATGAGTACACTTGCTTTGGTGTTATTACCAATGCTAGGCACTCAAATCGCTATTTTAATAATTGCTGCAGCAATAGGTGCTATATGGCCTTTATTAAAACTTGGTACAGCCACGGAAGATATTAGTAGCAAAAAAAGTAATATTAACTGGATTGCTCTGGGGTTATTTGCGCTTCTACTTGGTGTTAGCTTTATTCCGCTTGGTCAAGAGTTTGCTTTATTTGCGCCTTTTTACCAAGCAGGTGCAATGGTGTTTGGTGGTGGTCACGTAGTACTACCAGTACTTCAAGCCGGCGTACCAGCATTGAGTGACGATCAATTTTTAAGTGCTTACGCCAGTGCACAGGCAGTGCCAGGACCTATGTTTACTATTGCTACTTACTTAGGCGCACAACTTACCACTGAGCAACCATTAGTAGGTGCTTTTATAGCTACACTGCTTATATTTATGCCTGGTTTTTTACTTATACTGGCGTTTCAGAAGAGTTGGATTAACTTGGCAAACAAACCACGCTTTGCAAGTTCAATAGCTGCACTTAATGCAGTAGTAGTTGGTTTTTTAGCGGCTGCGCTGTATTCGCCAATTTGGACATCAGCGGTGCATAATCTTTGGCAAGTTGCGTTAGTAATAATTGCATTTACATGGCTGCGATTTAAAAAGCCACCTATTTGGTGGCTCTTAGCTTTATTTATTGCTGTGGGTCTTTTGCAACACTACTTGCCATCACTCTAAATGTTGGCTTATCTGTCTGTTGCTCACTCGGTGGGCTTAATTGCCCGCTTACACTTTGATATGCCCTAAGACCAAACACCGGTAACACCGCAAGCAAATGGTCCATTATCTCGGCCTGTAAGTGCTCGTACGAAATCCAGCGTTTATCTTCACTAAAGCAATAAAACTCAATAGGCAAACCATGGTTTAGTGGTTGCAGCTCTCGTACCATTAACGTAAGCGACGTATTAATTTTACTGTGCTGTTTTAAATAGCCTTCCGCATAACGGCGAAACAGCCCTAAATTAGAAACCTGAGCAGGTAATGTCGTCACTCGAATGTAGTCATGCAACGGAATAGCTGCATCAATTTGTTTTCTAAATTCGTCACTCACCAAACAAATACTGTGCATATCTATATTAAGCGACCGCTTAATACGCCTACCGCCCGACTCTTGCATCCCGCGCCAATTTTTAAACGAGCCCGCTACTAACATATAAGTGGGAATAGTGGTTATAGTGTTATCCCAGTTACGTACCTTTACCGTGTTTAAACCCAAATCAATTACTTCGCCATCAGCGCCGTAATTTTCTACTTGAATCCAATCACCATAGGTTACTAAGCGATTTGCTGCTATTTGAATACTCGCTACAAAACCTAAAATAGTGTCTTTAAATACTAATAACGTAACCGCAGCAATCGCACCAAAACCAGAGAGTATATAAGTAGGTGACTTTTCAAGGAAAATACTAACTATTAAAATAGCACACACTATAAAGGTGACTAGCTTAACAACCTGAATTAAGCCCTGAATAGGAACTTCACGTGCAAACTCTAATTGATTATAAATAGTGCCCGCAATACTCACAATACTACTAAAAATAAAACCGACATAAATAATGAGTAAAGCTTGCCCTATCGTTTTTAGTATTTCTCCTGCAATTTCATTAACTGGGTATACGCTATCAAATGTAGCTAAAAACAATACACAACACAGCATTCCTGCAATACGTTTGTTTAGCTTATTAAGCATAGGAGAAAGCGCGCCAATACGCTCAGGAGAAAGCTTCGTCACTATTTTTTGAATGCCAGGCAACATTAAACGACGAGTAAATAAATACAGTACTAATAACGACACGACCCCAATTGCTACTGCAGTAATAGAGCTAAGAAAATCCGCGTCGGGTACTTTTTCAAACCAAGGAGCAATTAGCTCTTGCAAGTGTGTATTGGTCATAGAAATTCAATTTCCTTACTGATTTTAGGTTCATGTGTGGGATGCTGTTTATAAATATTGGTGAGTTGTATATTTTAGTAACTTACAACTCACTCATATGTTTTGAAAATAATGCCTAAATGCTTTACCGTTTTAATTAATCGTTTTATAAACGAAATACCCATATATCGCAGTCAATAAGCGATACATACTTTAATTCACTTAAAGTATGTATCAGTAATTCGTTTATTACTTTTTATTTATGGTTATTCTCAAGCTCTTGTAACGTTAGCTCTTTGTTTTCCCATAAACGGTTTAACTCGCTTTGAAAGCGTATTCTAAAATCAGAATCACCCGTGTAATCACCAATTAGCTCTTCGCTTACAGGCCTTACTTCAACGTGTATATTAATATTCTTTACCTTACCACCAGCAAAATCCATAAACGTAGGAATGCCATCAGGGTAATGAATGGTTACATTAACTACTTTAGTAATTTGCTCGCCCATTGCTTGCATAACAAAAGCGATACCGCCCGCCTTTGGTTTTAATAAATGTGGGAACGGACTGCTTTGACGCTCATGTTTTTGCGCAGTAAAACGAGTACCTTCAACAAAATTAACCACACTTACCGGCATTTCTTTAAATTTTTCACACGCTTTACGCGTTGTTTCTAAATCTTTACCACGGAGTTTTGGGTTCTTTTTTAACTGGCTTTTGCTAGTGCGGGTCATAAATGGGAAATCAAGCGCCCACCAACATAAACCTAAAATTGGCACGTAGATAAGCTCTTTCTTTAAAAAAAAATTTAAGAATGGAATTTTGCGATTAAATACGCGCTGTAACACTAAAATATCTACCCAGCTTTGATGATTTGCAATAACCAAGTACCAATCTTTTAATTTAAGATCTTCAAGCCCTGTTACATTTAGTTTAGTTGGAGTAAATAACTTTTGGTTTAAGCTATTAAAAGTAACCCAAATAGTTGCAAATTGCTTGGCCGCCCAGCTCATCAGCTTTTGTAGCGGCTTAATAGGAATAAGCTTTATAAGCCCGCAAATGAAAATGGGCACAAACCAAAAAAGAGTATTTATTGTGTAAAAAATAATACTAAATACACTGCGGATAACTGACATTACTTCTTTTCCTTTAAACATAACGCAGTAATCTATTACTGCGCTTTTCTTATACTTAGTGACGTAATTAACCTAAATTAAGAATAATTAATGATGACACCATTAATCTTCAAAATAGGTGTAGCCTTCTAGCCCTGCATTAAGCTCAGCTAAATAGCCTTCTTTACATTGTGCAGATACATCAAGTTTATTAATTTGATGTGCAAAGTTGTCCGCTAAAATGTCGCTATCATAGTCAACAAACTTTAATACATCCTTAACGCTATCACCTTTTATAGCATTGGTTAACACATAACCATCGTCGTTAAGCTCTACATGTACTGAATCGGTGTCACCAAATAGGTTATGTAAATCACCCAAAATTTCTTGGTATGCACCAACCATAAACATGGCAATATGATATTGCTCACCATGTTTATACTCAGGAATCGGTAAGCTAGTTTCGATACCAGCACCTTCAACGTATTCACGAATTTGCCCGTCAGAATCGCAGGTAATATCTTGAATAATCGCGCGCTGAGTAAGTGGCTGAGTTAAGTTTTCGATTGGCATAACAGGAAATAACTGCTGAATCCCCCACACATCAGGCAGCGACTGAAATAATGAAAAATTAACAAAGAGTTTATCGGCAAGCTTTTCGTTTAAATCGTCTAGTACTTCACGGTGAGCACGTGCGTTATTACTAAGTGATGCACGTACGCGGTGTAAAATAGTAAAGTAAAGCTGCTCTATTTTCGCCCACTCTAACATGCTTACTAAGCCATGCACGTACTGATCGTGCGCTTCGCTAAATAAGTGCATAGCATCATGATAAATCTCTAATGCCATACGCGGATTTAAACGCTGCAAACATTGCCACATTTCATCAAGTACTAATGCACTGTTTTTAACAGGCGCTTCTGGGTTTAAATGATTAGGCGCTTTTTCTACATCAATAACATCCGTAATTAATACCGCATGATGCGCGGTTAAAGCACGTCCAGATTCAGTAATAATAGCCGGATGCGTAAGGTTATGTTGATCGCACACTTCTGCAAATGCATTTACTACATTACGCGCATATTCTTCAACGGTGTAATTCATTGAACACGCACTACGTGAGCCTGAGCCCTCATAATCAACGCCTAAACCACCGCCAACATCAACGGTGTTAAGTGGCACACCTAATTGAGTAAGCTCAGCAAAGTGACGCGCACATTCACGCAAAGCACGGTGAATATCACGAATGTTGGCAATTTGAGAACCAATATGAAAATGTACCATTTGCATTAAGTGCAATTTATTATGCTTTTTAAGTACTTCAACTGCGCTAAGCACTTGCCCTGCAGTTAAACCAAACTTGCCTTTTTCGCCACCCGTGTTTTGCCACTTGCCTTTGCCCACTGAGTTTAAGCGAATGCGAATACCAATAGCTGGCTCAATACCTAGGTTGTCGATTTCTTCGAGTAGCGTGGTAAGTTCTGAAAGCTTTTCTACAACAATTTTTACACTGTGCCCCATTGCTTGACCAATACATGCTAAGCGTAAAAACTCACTGTCTTTATAGCCGTTACACACAATAGTGATTGGCTCTTTTGCTACACCCAAAATAGCCATAAGCTCTGGCTTTGAGCCGGCTTCTAAGCCTACAAGCCCACTTGGATGCGCTAATAATTTACTCACAACAGAGCGCTGCTGATTTACTTTAATTGGATAAACACAGGTGTATTTACCGTTATATTCACGATTTGCTCGTGCTTGAGTAAATGCATTAGTAAGCGTGTCTACACGATTTTTTAAAATATCGGTAAAGCGCACTAAAACCGGCAACGTTAAACCTTGTTGTTTAAACTGCTCAGTTAATTGCGTTAAAGAAATTGCGGCTTTTGTTTGGTCGCCATCTGGGTAAGCCACCAGTTCGCCTTGTGCGTTAATATCAAAATAACCATCGCTCCAATGAGCAACGTTATAAGTAGCGCGTGCTGTTTCTAAACCCCAGGTCATGGCAACTCTTCTTTAGTCAATTAGGTATAAAGGCGCATTTTAATACGTCACTATCCACTAGGCTAACAAAAATTGAACTTTCACTCACTCCTAACTAACTTTATTCGTCAAATCAGTTAAAATGTCATTGAGCAATACGCCAAGCACTGGCAAAATTGCCCCTTTTTCATACTCAACCTAAAAAGTGTAATAGTAACTATGGCAAATTTAGATCAAAGTAAGTGGTTTACTGAAATTAGCGACCGCGATGGCAGCGCATTTTCATTACGTATTAATAAAAAGTTAGATGAAAAACAATCTCCTTTTCAAAAGGTAGAAATGTTTGAAACCACAGACTTTGGTAATTTAATGATCATCGACGGGTGTACTATGGTAACAACCCGTGAAAACTTCTTTTATCATGAGATGATCAGCCATCCTGCACTTTTAGCGCATCCAAACCCTAAAAACGTGGTTATTATTGGCGGCGGCGACTGCGGTACTCTACGCGAAGTGTTAAAACACCCAGACGTAGAAACTGTAACGCAAATAGATATAGACGAAGTAGTAACGCAAATGTCGTTAAAATACTTTCCAGAACTTTGCGAATCTAATAACGATCCTCGTGCAACGGTTATGTTTGACGATGGCATTAAATACATGCGCGAAGCAGCTGGCGAATCTATTGACGTTGTTATTGTTGATGGCACAGATCCAGTAGGTCCTGGGGAAGGTTTATTTAACCATGCGTTTTACACTAGCTGTTTAGATGCACTGCGCCCAGGTGGTATTTTAGTACAGCAAAGTGAATCGCCACTTATGCATATGCCATTATTAGTTGATATGCGCGAAGCTATGTTAAGCGTAGGCTTTAACGATTTACAAACACTGCCATTCCCGCAGCCAATTTACCCAAGCGGTTTATGGTCGGTAACACTTGCGCGTAAATCACAAGCATTTGACGGTTTTAGAGAAGATGCAGCTGCAAATATTGCGCAGCATAGCGAATACTACAACAACGGTATTCACCATGGTGCACTCGCTACACCTAACTATATGAAACGCGCATTCGATAAAAAGTAATTTACATAATTTGTAAAACTAAAAAGGGAGCGTTTAAACGCTCCCTTTTTTATACTTTAAAAACGCCACTGAGCGTTTATCATTACTTGTTGTTGCGAAGTACGTTGATTAAAACCTATTGCGGCTCTATTTTCAGCAAAGCTTTTAAGCGCAGAAGCTTCAACTCCTACCTGAACCTTTTTATTAATATTGTAACGCCACGTGGCCGTTATCCCCTCGCCATGGCTAGTATTAGGGTCATATGGAGTAATGTCGTTATCGGTTACTTCAAAATAGTCGTAACGTAACGAAACTCTGTTTTTACCTTCTTTATGGCTCAGCATTAAATAGTGACTATAAAATGTATTATCTATTAGTTTATTATCACCCATCTCGGTTTTACCATTTAACACTTGTGCTATAAAGCGTGTTTTTTTATTAAACTTATATAACCAAGCAGCACTAGTAAAACGGGTATCCCATGCATACTGCCCCGAACTAATATTAAGCTTAGTTGGGTCGCCATTGTTGTTGTAATAATAAATTCGAAATTGTGACTTTTTTAAATAATCCCAATGCACACCGGCATAATAACCAAAGCGACCGTCGACTTCTTCAAACGGTAAAACTTGATTAGCTTGCCAGCGTAGCGCGTATTCATTTAATGACGCGACAGGTGCAAATTTAACACCTTCGTTAAATGTTGTTTGCCTATCGTGTAATGCAAAACCACGCCACGCGAGTAAGGTACCCGCAGGGTCATTGCCTTTAAATATAGCCCCTACAAAGCTAAAGCTATGTGCGCTGTTGAAACGTTTAGCTGGGCGCTTAATAGTTACTTCAGCGCCAACAGTACGTAACTCCTCTCCAATCCAGCTATTAATTGCTGAGTTTGTATAGTTATAAGGAGAAGTCCAACCTATGTCTGGATTTTCTAAAGACATAAGTGGGTAAAAGCCCCCTACGCGCACATGCCATTTATAGTCGCTATTAGATAGCGGTTGATACTTTACATAAGCTTGCGTAAAACCTAAGCCAACATCAGGATCCTGATTAAGGTTTAACACCCCATGAGCCGACCAGCTAGATGCTAAATCTATATTAAAATCTAAAATACCTTGCGATAAAATAAGCTCATCGCTTTTACTATCATGCCGATACAGTCCAACGCCACCTTCTTGCCAGCTCAGTATGTCATCACCTTGTACAGCCCTAACTTGCAATAAACCTCTTACTTGTGCGCTCAGCGTATTACTAAAAAGTACAATACAACTTAAAAAAGTCAGCTTTAGCAAGTTATTAATAGTCATCAAATTCATCCGTAGCAAAATCAATTTGCTCGGTTATAGTTTGCTTAATTTTGTAGGTAAGCGGTTTTGAGCTTACAGATACCACTTCAGATTCAACATTACTTATATCACCAAACCCTGAGTGCCATACGCTAAGTGTGTACTCGCCTGCCATCGCTGTTAAATCAACTTTTCCGGCTTCATCTGTAATCGCAAAAATAGTGCTATCAACCACCACTATATAACCTAACATCCAATCATGAATATTACAGCCAAGCTCAACAACACCCGTTTGATCAAAAGTAATGGGCGCTTTTGGGTGCTCCTTATATAGCTTTAATTCGAACGTTTTGGCTTTAGAAAATGAATAAACATGATGCATGATTGAGTCCGCATTCGGAAACTCTACCTTTGCATTTTGTGGGACAACTAAAATACGTGGCTTAAATTCTCGATTTTGCTGGGTCATCGCATAAGGTGCTTCAGGAGGAATAACGCTAGAGGGGTCTCCTGCAGTTAGCCATACAACAGCATTAGGTAATGGGTCATTATTAGCATTTTTAATTGTAATATTTGCTGCAAAAACTCCAGTACTAACACTTAGTAAAAATACATAAAGTAAGCTTTTTATCATTTTCTTGTCGCTATTATCAATTTATTTACATTATAGACCGATTAAGCCACCAAATTCTTTCTATTTTTTAAAACATTGAATACGTATGTAAGCAGTCGTATTAATCATCAACAGTCATTATCCTTAGATGTCACCACCGACTCATCTAAGGACACACCATGAGAATACCAGCACTTGTGCTTTTAGCCTTTGCTAGTAATAGCTACGGACAAACCGTAGAGCTAAAATCGCCAGACACACAAATAACAGTAAGCATCTCTGACGAAACCAACACGCCTAGCTACGCAATAAAATTTAAAAACAAAGCGGTTATAAACAAATCTTTACTGGGGTTTGAATTTAAAACACAAGCGGCTTTTAGCGACGGTTTTAAAATTAAAAGCATTGAACAACAAAGCGTTAATACACAGTGGCAACAACCCTGGGGCGAGCGCCAAAACGTTGTTGACGAATATAACGAAGTAGCCGTTACCTTTACAAAAAACGAGCCAAATAAAGGCACCTACACAATTCGATTTAAAGCATTTGATAGTGGTGTAGGTTTTAGGTACGAAGTACCACAACAAGCCGGGTTCGAACATACAGAAATAACCAAAGAGTTGACTGAATTTGCAATAAACAATAGCCATAATGCAACAGCATGGTGGATACCTGCTCGTGGCTGGAACCGCTACGAATATGTTTACAACACCACTCCACTTAACGAAGCTTCACTAGCTCACACACCATTTACGTTTAAAACAAGTGACGGTACTCATATTAGTATTCATGAAGCCGCACTTGTTGATTACGCAGGCATGGTGCTAAATCAGCGTCGCTCTGGTACGTTCACTGCCGATTTAACGCCGTGGTCAGATGGTGTTGCCGTTAAAAAACAAGGTGCTTTTAAAACACCATGGCGCACCATTCAAATAGCCGACAGCGCTGTTGGCTTAGTTAATTCAGATATAATACTAAACCTAAACGAGCCTAATGAACTCGGTGACGTGTCGTGGGTTAAGCCTGGCAAATACGTGGGTATTTGGTGGGGTATGCATATAAACACGCAAACTTGGGGTAGCGGTAAAAAACACGGCGCCACTACGCAAACCACAAAATACTATATGGATTTTGCAGCGCAGTATGGTTTTGATGGCGTACTCGTTGAAGGCTGGAATATTGGCTGGGATGGCGATTGGTATTTTAATGGCGATGTATTTAACTTTACCAAACCGTACGACGACTTTGATATAGCAGCGCTTACTCAATACGGCAAAGAAAAAGGCGTACAACTCATTGGTCATCACGAAACATCAGGTAATGTAAGCAACTACCGTGACCAAATGGAAGGTGCTTTTGCTCTTTACGAAAAATCAAACGTAAGCCAAGTAAAAACAGGTTATGTAGCCGATGGCGGAAATATAAAACGTATAGACAAAAACGGTATTGCTCGCCACGAATGGCATGACGGGCAGTTTATGGTTAACGAATACCTTTATAACGTAAAACTTGCAGCTAAACATAAAATTAGCATTAATACTCACGAGCCAATTAAAGATACAGGCCTGCGCCGTACTTATCCAAACTGGATTGCGCGCGAAGGTGCACGCGGACAAGAATACAATGCATGGGGTTCACCACCTAACCCACCAGAGCATGTACCAATGCTTGCTTTTACCCGCATGCTTGCAGGACCAATGGACTTTACGCCAGGTATTTTTGATATGAGCTTTAATGGTTTAGGAGGCGATACAAACCGCCCACAAACCACACTCGCCAAACAACTCGCACTTTATGTTGTTTTGTATAGCCCAATTCAAATGGCTGCCGACTTACCTAAAAACTATTTGGCTAAGCCCGATGCGTTTCAATTCATTCAAGACGTACCAACAGATTGGCAGCAAAGTATTGCTCTTGATGGCGAAGTAGGCGACTTTATTGTATTTGCACGCAAAGAGCGTAAAAGTAATAAATATACAGGAAATGATTGGTACTTAGGTGCAGTTACCGACGAAAAAGCACGTGCTATTGAGGTGAAACTAGACTTTTTAGAACAAGAGAAGAAGTTTGAAGCGCAAATTTATAAAGATGGTAAAAATGCAGAATGGAAAAATAATCCATACGATCTAACTATTGAGAAGCGTATTGTAACTGCAAGCGATAAACTAACGCTTAAGCTTGCCACCAGTGGCGGCACCGCGATTCGCTTCAAAGCTCTTTAATATATAAATTATATTTATTTTATAAAACGTTAAAGCCATCCGTAAATTTAGTCAACGATGGCTTTTATATTAACTGCTAATTTTAATTGGTAAATAAACCTTTGCGCTTAAGCCGCCTTCCGGTCGATTAGAAAGTTTCACTTTACCATCGTGCATATCAATAATGCGTTTAATAATAGCGAGCCCTAACCCACTACCTTCACTGCCGCGCGCTGCATCACCTTGCTTAAATGGTTCAAACACAGACTCTAATTCACTCTCAGGAATGCCAGGGCCATTATCTTTTACTTCAACAACCACATACTTTTTATTAGAGTTGTAGTAACTAAGTACTTCAATATCACCCTCTGAATAACGCCGCGCGTTTCCTATCATATTCGTTATAACACGCTTGATAGCCACTATACTTAGCGGAATATTAATAATGTTTGGATTGCTCTTAAAAGTAATTAAACGCTGATGCTGTAGCTCTGAGTTTACAACTTCGGCTATTAAGCCGTTTATATCCTCACAAATTACCTCTTCACGCTTGTGGTGCCGTAAATACTCAATGAACTGATCAATAATGCCGTTCATGTCTTCTATATCGTAAATAATGCCTTCACGTAAGTAGTCATCTGTATCAGCCATCATTTCGGTAGCTAAACGAATACGTGTAAGCGGTGTACGTAAATCATGAGACACACCAGCCATTAATAAACGGCGGTCATTTTCAAGTGCCGCAATACCGCGCGACATTTGATTAAATGCACGTGTTACCGCAATTACTTCTGTTGAACCTTCTTCTGCTAACTTAGTGGTAAAGTCACCTTTACCTACTTTTACTGCGGCTTGTTGCAACGCTTTTAATGGTCTGTTGAGATGCCTTGCAAATAACCACCCACCCAGCACACTTAAAAAGCCGATACTTGATAAGTAAAAAGTTAAAAACTCTAAGTTATTTTCTTTAAAGCCGGTTAACGGTACTTTTACCCAATAACCTGGTGCTTGTGGTGCTTCTACCCAATATATAAGCGGGCCTGTTTGGCTAATACGTACCCGTGAAAAACCACCTAATTGCTCAGACATACTTCGCGATAATCCTGAGTATTCACGAGTTTGCCCAAGCCCACTACGCATAGCTTCACGCTGGGTCATTACTTCAATACCTGTTATTTCAAAAAACTTTTCTGAAATCTCATCGTTTATCTCTACGCCATCTTCCCAGTCAATAAATACCGTTTTTATTTGCTTAGCTAGCATTAAATTAACTTGCTCAATAGTCGGCTTTACAACGTATAAGCTTACTGTAACGTAAGACACTATTTGATTTATAAGTAATAAAGCAGCTACCAAAAAAACAGTTTGTCCAAACGCACTACGCGGAAAAAATCCCATATAAGTTACTTTTCACCGTCAGGAACAAACACATAACCCAAACCCCATACGGTTTGAATATAACGTGGATTAGCAGCATCTATTTCAATCATGCGGCGTAATCGAGATACTTGTACATCAATGCTTCGCTCAAGAGCACTGTAGTCACGACCACGCGCTAGATTCATTAACTTGTCGCGACTAAGCGGCTCTCGAGGGTGCGATACAAGTGCTTTAAGTACGGCAAACTCCCCACTAGTCAGTGAAATAACTTTTTCACCCTCACTCATTTCACGTGTTGCTAAGTTAAGGGTAAATTTACCAAAAGCGATTAAGTTTTCTTCAGCAGCTGGCGCACCAGGCACTTCTTTTGCGCGGCGGCGTAAAATAGCTTTAATGCGAGCCAATAACTCCCGAGGATTAAATGGTTTAGGAATATAATCATCTGCACCTAGCTCTAAACCAATAATACGGTCTACTTCATCGCCTTTTGCAGTTAACATAACAATAGGGATTTCGTTTTCTTTTTGGCGCAACCTACGACAAATAGACAAGCCATCTTCGCCAGGAAGCATTAAATCGAGAACCATTAAATGAAAGTTTTCACGCTCAAGCAGTCTATCCATTTGCTCCGAGTTTCCTGCTGTTCTAACAATAAAACCTTGCTCGACTAAGTAACGCTCGAGCAAGCTGCGTAAACGCATATCGTCATCAACAACTAATACTTTTGTGGTTTCGTGTCCCATTTTTATATTTCTTATTTTTATATCCAGTTAATAGTTAATATAAATGAAAAACTTAATAATCAAAAACTAATTACCCGCTTAGATTGTTACTGAACATTTCAAAAACACTTATTACCACGCTATAAATTTTAAACTCGACAAGTTTCACTAATTTTAATACCGTGCCCAATATTAGAGTTTGAGAAGAATATACCGTGAAAACAAATTTAGTTACCCGCGAAGGCTACTTACAACTGCAACAAGAACACGACCAATTATGGAACGTAAAACGTCCAGAAGTTACAAAAATAGTGAGTTGGGCAGCAAGCTTAGGAGATCGCTCTGAAAACGCTGATTATCAGTACAATAAACGATTACTTCGTCAAATAGATCGTCGCGTACGCTACTTGCGTAAGCGAATCCCTGATTTAAAAATTATTGATTACTCTCCAGTGCAAGACGGAAAAGTATTTTTTGGCGCCTGGGTAGAAATAGAAAATGAAGAAGCTGAAACTAAAAAATTTAGAATAGTGGGACCCGATGAGATTTACGATCGTAAAGATTATATTTCTATCGACTCACCTATGGCGCGTGCATTGATTAAAAAGCAGGTTGATGACGAGTTTGAGGTAATGACACCTCAAGGAAAAAAAGAGTGGTATATAAATAGCATTCACTACCAAAAAAATAAATAACATGTTTTGATTCAGATCATGTTAACTTTCTATTGTGTAAATTAAAACAATACGCTATAAGTGAATTTACTCCAGCTATAATTTTTTAGTTTGAGATTAGTTAAGGTAATGGTTATGTCAAACGTAGTACAGCGCATATTAAGTAATGCCGTATTGTTTGCACTTTTAATGGGTGTAAGTCTAACCCTGCACGCCAATGCCAAAGAAAGTAATTTAGACCATGTAACGGTTTCAAATCATTTTATTGCTTGTGATATTCCTGACCAAGCTAACCTAGACTTTGACGTAGATTCTCACGTTAATGTTATTTCCTTTACGGCGCCTCAACCACTCCCTAAAGACACAAACTCTTTTTACACTAGTTTAATTTTAACCAGACCTTTTAGCACTGCTTATCAGCGCGGACCACCTAGTAATTTAATTTAACTCATTATTTTTAAACATTGATTAAATTTTATAATTATAGGTGACTAATATGTCTAACTTTAAAGAATTACGTGCTCAAAACATTTCTCATGGCGTTATTGCTAACACATTTGCTGAAGATCAACCGTTAATTGATTTAACATCTCCGGCATTAAAAATGGTAAACAACTTTACTCAAAAAACGCCTATTCGTGCACAACACGAAACAACGATTGAAGAAGCGCTTAAACAAATAAGCACTCAAAAATCTGATTTTATATTAGTAACTGATGATGCTAATAAGCTAATTGGTATTGTTTCAAGTGCAGATTTGCAAAGCTCTAAAATAGCTATAATTGCACAGCGCCTAAACTCACCACATAAAGAAGTGAGCTTACGTCATATTATGACGCCAATAAGCCAGCTAATGGGTGTTAGCATGCAAAGCCTAAGCCACGCATGTATTGGTGATGCACTGCAAACAATGGAGCATCAAGGTGTGATGTTTTTATTGGTAACAACAGCGAATAATGAAATATGTGGGTTAGTTTCAGCAAGACAAATTGCCAGAACACTACAAATTCCTGTACACATTACACCAATAGCTAACTCATTCAGTGAAGTACTAGAAAACGTAGAGCACCCTCACTAGGGGCTCTTCACACCTTATAATTCCCCCCTCCATTGCAACATCTTAAAGCAAGTAAAATAGCTTGCTTTAAGAGCTTTTTATTACTTTTTATTACTACCTCGTGTGATATTATTCAAGCAATTAGTCGTATCAGTTAACTGCGTTAACTGGTCTTATTTTTGTTTAAAAAGGTTTTTGCATGAGCGATATCTCTGCACGTTTAGCCATTGAGCTAAATGCACAGCAACAGCAAGTTGTTGCGGCAACAAAGTTACTTGATGAAGGCTCAACAGTGCCTTTTATTGCCCGTTACAGAAAAGAAGTAACCGGTGGTTTAGACGACACTCAATTACGTCTTTTAGAACAACGTTTATCTTATTTACGTGAACTAGAAGAGCGTCGTAGCTTTATATTATCAACCATCGAATCACAAAAAAAACTGACTCCAGAATTAAAGAACGATATAAATACAGCGCAAAGTAAAACTGAGCTTGAAGATTTATACCTACCTTATAAAGCAAAACGTCGCACTAAAGGTCAAATAGCAATTGAAGCAGGCTTAGAGCCTCTTGCAAATGAGTTATTCAACAATGCAAACCTAGACCCTGAACAACAAGCAGAGCAATTTATTAATGCTGAAAAAGGCTTTGCTGATACAAAAGCAGTGCTTGATGGTGCTAAGTTTATTTTAATGGAACGCTTTGCTGAAGATGCAAAGCTACTTGCTAAGTTTAGAAGTCACATTAGTCAAAATGGCGCTATTGAAAGTTCGCTAATTAAAGGGCAAGAGCAAGCTGGTACAAAGTATCGAGATTACTTTGAGCATCAAGAGCTTCTTAAAAAGGTCCCTTCTCACCGAGCCCTTGCAATGTTAAGAGCGCGTAATGAGGGCATACTTCAGCTAAGTGTGAATCCTGAGCCAAGTTCTGAAAATTCAGCTCAATTGTGCGCTCAAATGATTGCAGATCATTATCGTCTAGATATTAAATATAAAGCGGCAAGCCCTTGGCTATTAAGTGTTGTGCAATGGGCGTGGAAAATTAAATTAGGTTTACACCTCGAAAATGAATTTTTTGCAGCTATGCGCGAAAAAGCAGAAACTGGTGCAATTGATGTTTTTGCTAAAAATTTAAAAGATTTATTAATGGCAGCCCCTGCAGGTCCTCGTACTACACTTGGTCTTGATCCTGGTTTACGTACTGGCTGTAAAATCGCGATAGTCGATAGCACAGGTAAATTACTAACCACACAGACTATTTTCCCGCATGCGCCGCAGAATCACTGGGATAAATCAGTTCGCACATTAGAGCAGCTTTGTCGTCAACATAAGGTTGAGCTTATAGCCATTGGTAATGGTACTGCATCTCGCGAATCAGATAAGTTAGTTGCCGAACTAATGAAGGCAAATACTGAGCTTAAACTAAATAAAATTATGGTAAGTGAAGCCGGTGCATCTGTTTATTCTGCATCTGAACTTGCTGCTAATGAATTTCCAGATTTAGATGTATCTTTACGCGGTGCCGTGTCTATTGCTCGTCGCCTACAAGACCCTCTTGCAGAGCTTGTTAAAATTGAACCTAAATCAATTGGTGTTGGTCAATACCAGCATGATGTATCGCAAAGCCAATTAGGGCAAAGCCTTATCTCAGTAGTAGAAGATTGTGTAAACTCTGTTGGTGTAGACCTAAACATGGCATCTGTACCACTGCTTACACGCGTTTCTGGTTTAAACAAAACATTAGCACAAAATATTGTAAATTATCGCGATGCTAACGGCTCATTTTCTAAGCGCAGTGAACTTAAAAAAGTTGAGCGTTTGGGGCCAAAAGCTTTTGAACAAGCAGCTGGATTTTTACGTATTAATAATGGCAGCGATCCGCTAGATAACTCATCGGTTCACCCTGAGGCTTATCCTATAGTTAAACGTATTTGCGAGCACAATAGCGTTGATGTAAATAGTTTAATTGGTAACAGCGACTTTTTAAATAAATTAGCTGCTAACGATTATATCGACGAAAAATTTGGTTTGCCTACCGTTACCGATATTATTACTGAGCTTGATAAACCAGGTCGAGATCCACGCCCTGAATTTAAAACAGCTGAATTTAAAGCCGGCGTTGAAAAAATTAGTGATCTAAAACCAGGTATGATTTTAGAAGGTGTGGTTTCTAACGTTGCCAACTTTGGTGCTTTTGTTGATGTAGGCGTTCATCAAGATGGTTTAGTGCATATTTCAGCTATTACTAATAAATTTATATCAGACCCGCGCGAAGTAGTTAAAGCTGGCGATATAGTAAAAGTTAAAGTAGTAGAAGTCGATGCAGCGCGTAAACGCATAAGCTTTACTATGCGCTTAGATGACGATATTGATACCAGTAATAAAGCAGCTCCATCAGCTCAAAAACCACAAGCGCGCACTAATAGTTCACAACCTCGCGCTGCAAAGCCAAAACGTGATAGCGGTAATGCTTTAATGGGCAATGCATTTGCTGATGCGTTTGCAAACGCTAAAGTGAAAAAGTAATAATTAACCTGAACTCTGAGCAATAGAGTTATTCCATATTAAACCATAATAATATTTAGGTTTATTATTCAAAGTTCAGGTTACTTAAAGTGACAAGCAATAACTAAAACAAAAAAACCGCGTAAGCGGTTTTTTTAATCACAATTTTATTAAATTTATCGAAGCTAAATTAACTCAGTGCCGAAAAGCCGCTTTGATTTGCAGGTGATGTTGCCATTTGATAAAAGTTAGCAATACGTCCAGCGCGTGCCTCAACATCTACATCTCGTTGTTTCTCATCACTCTTAGCTGTTTTAGTATCACTGCTTTCATCACTAGAAAATGAAGCTTCGACTTTATTACTTGCGTCATCTTCTTCACTTTCAGGTTGTGCTAGCTCAGCTTGGGCTGCAGCTAGCTTTTGTGTCGCATTAGCAGCAATAGAGCGATCTGCTCCCGAGGGCTCAGCAGGCGCTAATGCTGCAGCGCGCACCGTTTGCATCTTATCTATAGTTGCTTGTGGATCGCCTGGGACTTCAGATACATCTATTTGTACCTCTCCGCCAACTGCGTAGTTAGTACCATCGGGACCACGTTGATATTCATAGCTAGGCGAACCGGCATGCTGCCCACCTACAGCAGCATGTGCTTGCTCGTGTACTCTTACTTCAGTATCACGAGTCTTAAGTTCTTTAATTTGTGATTGTTCTTGCTTTAAAAGTTGCTCTTCTTGTTCAGATTCCTGTTTTTCAACTGTTTCGGCTTCTTGCTCAGAAGCTTCTGAATTTTCTGATTCTTCATCACGTTGCTGAACAGTTTTTTCGTCTGCTATTTTCCCAGTCGCATTATACGTTACGCCATCACCA
Source organism: Pseudoalteromonas sp. SWXJZ94C (assembly GCF_015864385.1). Lineage (NCBI taxonomy): Bacteria > Pseudomonadati > Pseudomonadota > Gammaproteobacteria > Alteromonadales > Pseudoalteromonadaceae > Pseudoalteromonas > Pseudoalteromonas sp. SWXJZ94C. The sequence continues at coordinate 58,773 of NZ_JADYXF010000014.1, read as the reverse complement.
CCGCCTGGTAACTTTGCCTTTTCAGCATCGCTTTGTGCTTTGGTTTCTGTATTGCTGGCACTGCTTGGTGCCGGCGCAGGAATAACTTCACGCAGTTGGTTGTCACGACGTGCGGTTTCCGTATAAACATTTGCGGTGTTTATATTAATAGACGGAAATGGCGTGACAATATTCATTATATTAAACTCTAATGTCTATTAGCGTGCCAAGAACATCATCGGCAGTTTGAATCGATTGCGTATTGGCTTTAGCATTAAACTCTTCAACTTTTAAGTTTACAAGCGCTTCATCAATACGTGCAGGTTGTGCGACAGGTGCTGTAATGGCTTCCTCTGGACGTGCTGCAGTGAGCTGACGTTGTTGCGCTAATTGCGCATCGTCTTGCTCCTCAATATTGGCGCGATTAATCTCTGCGCTGGCTTTTTCAATACCTTGGCTGGCACGATTAAACCCTTCAACACCGTTATTAAATACAGATCCGATTGGCATATTAAAGCCTCCACCAAATAAACATTGTTTAATTATCGCTCAGGTTATGCACAAAATAAAGCTTTAAACCGAGCAATTCTTACCTCAATTTTAAAACATTGATTTAACGACAGATAAAAACTCACTTTTATGAGAAATAAATGGCGCATGTGACGCTTTATCAAGTATTACGTACTCAAACTCAGCATTTAGTGCTGCCATTTCTGTAATTGCTTTATATGGCACCAAGGCATCTAAACGACCAAATACAGCTTTAATAGAGACCGGACAACTTGCAAATAATTCTCGTAAATCTTCATTTTGTAATATACCTAAGCCACCACTCAACGCTTCGTCTTTTGGTGGATTATATTGCTTTAGCAGTAGTTTAAGTTGCTTTATGTCATCGCGAGCAGATTCACTACCCATTGCTTGAATAGCTAAAAAACGTTCAATTGTTTTTTCAGGATGATTAACTAATTGTTCTTTAAATTGCGCGAGGACTTTTTCTTTTATTCCGGGCCAACTTTCTTGCTCTGCAAAAAATGGCGTCGATGCAACCAATATTACTTTTGATACTTTTTCGGGCCAATGCTTAGCAATATACAATGCAAATAGCCCACCTAACGACCAACCCATTAAAATAGATTGTGGTTTTAGTTGGTCACTTAAAAGTACTGCCGCATCATGTAATGTATAAGGGTTCGGGCAGGTAACACTATTCCCAAATCCTGGTAAATCAAGGCTACGCACTTCTCCTGAATATAAAACTTCAAACTCAGGTTGTACTAACTGCCACACCCCCTGATTCATTCCCCAGCCATGTAATAATACTAACTCGTTTTGCATATTTGCATAATCTTGACCAAACTTAGGCTCATAATAACGATTAAAAAGATGATTGCAATGTGCGGTGTTAACCAATGAAAAAAGCTATTTTTGACTGGCTCTTCCCATCTTATTGCGTGCAATGCGAAAACATCATTAATGCATCACAAGGCTTATGCAATTACTGCTTAGAAGACTTACCATTGTTTGATTTAAGTGAGCGCACTAACTTACTGCATCGCCCCGATATTATTGAGATGTTTCCTAACTGCGAGTTTGATAAGTTATTTGCATGTGCATTTTATCAATCCCCATTTAAACAGTGGCTTAAACAACTAAAATTTAATAATCAAATTCATTATAAAAAAGCATTACAGCAAGTAATACAAAAGCAATTAGTGCAGTTTTTTATTCATGAGGCTGTTTTACCTGATATTTTTATTATTTTACCATTACACAAAAGTCGATTTCTAAATCGTGGATTTAATCAAGTAACACAGGTTTGGCAACCGTGTTTATCAGGCCTATTATCATCGAACAATGCGCTTGTGCGTAGTAAAAAAACATATTCACAATCTAAGCTATCTAAAGCCAAGCGTATTAAAAACCTTAAAAATGCATTTATATGTACAAAAGATATGAGCGGCAAAACTGTCGCTATTATTGATGATGTTATGACCACCGGTGCCACACTCAATGCTGCGACTAGCGCATTAAAAAAAGCAGGTGCTAAACAAGTCTGGGCCTTTGTAACGTGTTTAACACCTATTTAAAGCAAGTAAGTATCACCCTTTATAGCGACTCACTTGCTTTAGTGATTTTAATGGTTAGTTATTAACGATTAAAAGCGAGCTCTTACACCCAAGCTAACTGAACGACCAGGTAAAGGTGCTTCATCTTTTAAGTATGAAGAATGTACCCGCCCTTCTTGATCCGTTAAATTATCGCCTTTGATATATATTGTCATATCAACATCACCTAAATCTAAGTAATAATTAGCTGATGCAGAAAGCATAGTATAACCATCTGTATTAGTTTCATTCTCGGCTATTTTATCTTGTTTACTATTTCGGATAACTTCTACTTCAGTATGCCAATTTCCATACTCGTAATGCACAGATGAGCCAAACCTCATTGGCGGCATTCTTGGTACATTACCGCCTGCATCTAATTTAGCACGTGTATAATCAGTAAATACTTCTAAGCGCCAGTCATCATTTAAATGCCAATCAACTTGTGCTTCGTAGCCGTATAAGCGTGCGTTTTGCTGGGAAAACAAAACAACCGGTAAACCATCTGTTTCTTCATCTGGTTCACCTGATATAGCAACTTGCTCCTCAAAGTCAGCTGATGTGATAAAGGCACCATCGCTGATAACTAAATCTGTAAAATCTTCAAAAATATAATTATTAATCTCATTATTAAACACACTAACGCTGGCATTCCATGTGTCTGCATTATAGCGATAAGTAATGTCTATATTATTCGAGACCTCTTTATCCATGCTTTCACCGGTTTGAACTACATTATATTGACCATTGTCGCTATTGAGCTCAAAGACGCCACCTATTTCATAAGTGCCAGATCCAATGTGAGGTCCATATGAAAACATCTCTGAAGCCGATGGGGCTCGCTGTGAGTAAGCATAATTAAAGGCTAAAGAGTGATTGTTGTTTATACTCCAAACAACCCCTGCTGAGCCAGATACAGCGGTGTAATCTTTGTTATCGAATGAAATAGTATTTGATGGACTAAGATCAGAAAAGAAATCGTTATCTACATTATGCGTTAGTTGCTCAACACGAGTACCTAATTGCCATAAAAGAGGGCCTACTTCTCGTTCTTCCATTAAAAATGCAGCAATGCTGTCTGTTTTAGTCGGTGGTGTAAAAGCTTCTTCGCCAATAGCTTCAAAATCACTTTTGTTGTAGTGCAGACCTACAACTCCTTTCCATCCATAAACTGGCGCATGTTCAGCCCATAATCTAGATTCTATACTTTCATTTTTAAAAGTTGTGCCAATTTCAGTGCCCTCTATCTCAGAGTGTTCGTAATCAGTATAAGCATTTTGCCAATGCACTGATTTAATAAAGCCATCTAAATTATTCCAATCAACAACGCCTTGATAGCGGTCTTGATTTAATTTAATAAACACACCCTCTTCGCCTGGCAAACCATACTCTGATTCCATATGTCCGTATGCAAATGCAACACGGTTATCATCAGTTATCCAACCAGTACCAAGATTATAACCACTTGAATCAATAGCTGAATTTGCAAGTGTAGTACTCCCGCCGTCCTCATCTATATCAGCCGGTACAGGAATTTTATAATCGTCGGTGCTGCGGTTATAACCATCTATATGAAATACAAAATCTCCTGAGCCTGCGTTTAAATCTGTTGAGATTGTTTTTGCATCAGCAACATTTTCGTATTGTGCAAATACTTCTCCACTTAACCCTTCTTGCTTTTCAGATGGCAAGCGGTTATCAACAACATTTACAACACCGCCAATCGCACCGCTCCCGTATAAAAGGGTTGCTGGTCCTCTTAAAACCTCAATTTGAGTTGCTGTTGAGGTTTCTGTTGCAACTTGATGATCTGGACCTACTCGCGACGCATCAGATGCACCTAATCCATTTTGTACAACCTTAATTCGCGGTCCATCTAAACCCCTAATAATAGGGCTACTCGCAACAGGACCAAAATAAGAGCTGTGTACGCCAGGTACGTTTTTTAAGGTTTCTCCTAGCGTTGCAGCTTGATTTTGATCTAATGCCTCACCGCTAAGAATGGTCACAGGCGTACTCGACTCAAGCACTGTGCGCTTTAGTGGAGATGATGTGATCAGCACTCTTTCAATATCACTTTCATCTTTTTGAATGTTTTTTTCAGCAGCATACGCGCTACTACTTACAGCCGCTAATAAAGCTAAAACAAGTGGAGAATAGTTATTTTTCATATTGTGATCTCTAAAATACACATTAAAACTCACTAGCTATCGAGCGATAGCTAGTATTAAAAATACGTTTAACAGGTTAATTTTAGATAAAAGTAGGAGGGTCTCTATTTCCAGTAATCGCAACAAATTCAGTATGGCATTGCAGAATATTTAACGTTATAAAAGAAAAATAATTTATGTCAGATTCAAAAAGGGTTATTTTGGCAGGTATAGACTGCTCTAAATCAAGATGACCTAAACATAGCTCGCATTGTTGATCTGTTTTTAATACATGAACAGTGCTGTGCCAACCCGAAGATATACTGAGAAGCAGAAAAACCACCAGTATATATTTCAACAGTGTTGTTTGGCTTCTTAGTGAATGTAAAATAAATATGCGCATTGTAGATATAATATAACATTACTATTAAATGTGTCGATAAATTAATTCACTTTTTACGTCGTATAAATATATTATTTGTTAAATAATGCTCATGCAACTTTACTAAATACACTGCGTGATAGAACAATAAATGCAATTACCTCGCACTATAAAGACTCTGAACACTCATAACTTCATGGAAATAGATTACCCATCGTAATTCGATATTAGGCTGTGCTTGCTTATAAAACTGCTTTTAAAGAAAATTTAAAATTTCGTAATCAATAGTAATTCTAACGATTAATAAAGGCTCTTAAATTTAAGGAGTAATAAGAGCCTTCTATTATTTTTTATTATCTCTCACCATTAGCACGAAAAGTATGTCCAAAAAATAAAGCATTGCTTAGTAGTCGGCTAGTACCATACCAATATCCTCTAAATACAGGGTCGTCGGTCATACCAATCACTGTGCCTCGTCCATATGAGTGCGCAATTAAGCCAGCACCACCAGCAACCTGCTCAACATTAACAGCATCGGTAAAACCCGCTAACAATGGCTTTTTAGTATACGTAAGTACATTTACAAACGGTGCGTCTGACGCTTCAAGTAGCCACGTGCTATTTTTAAATACGGGCAATGTATTGCGGTTAAGTGAAAATGTAAGTGGGTGTGTTAAGTCTACATTCGTATTAAAAATGGCACCTGCAATGCGCTGACGCCCTGCTAAATGATCTTTATCACCATAACTTAAACCTGTTGTATTAAATGCACTCGCTACATCTTGTCGTGATAGGTAGCTTGCTTTAAGTAGTTGCTGATCAGCTAAAAATTTAGCACCACCTTTATGGCCCCAAATAACGCCGCCTTTTCTTACCCAGCTTTTAATTGCCACTTTGTCAGCGTCAGATAAGCTATTGTAATTGCCATGAGCAAGCACAATATGGCTGTAGTCACTTAACTCGAGTGAACTAAAGCGATTCATTTCAACAATTGTTGGCGCTACACCTACAAAGCGATCTAGGTAATACCACACTTCGCCTACTTCGTACTGGCTTGCGCCTTGCCCGCCAATAAGCAGTACTTTTGGAGCACTAACAACCGCCATTGATCGCGACCCTAAATCGGCTCCTTTGCTTGTTAAGCCTGATGTAATTGGTTTAATTGCAATGCCAAACTCATTTTGTGCTTTATTTAGCAAGGTAATCCAATCTGTATTTGTTTGTAGACCCGCCGGTATAATAATACTTCCAGGTTTAAAATTAATTTCTCCTGATGTTGATTTAGCCGTTAATGCTTTTAGCGCTACACGTGCTTTTATACCTTGCTGTAATAAGCTGTTTAACATTTTAGGTGCTAAATAATCATCCCACGAAAAACCAAATGCATAACCCTCTGTGAGTGAAGCAAATGATGGAGTTGCTACTTTTTCCCATGCTTTATCAGCAACCTTTAATCCCCAACTACTTTTAACTTTAGAAAATGGCAGATTAAACGCATGCGCTAATGTCCAGCCAGATACATCGTAAAAAGTATTATCAGCAAAGTTTTTTTGCTCACTAAAAATCGCTTTTACCAAACGATATTGCGGTTGTGCTAATGGTACAAAGTAACTATGCGTACTGAAATTTTTACCATCTGCTTTTAATGATTTAGTAAGTGGGTAAGCGTTAATTTGATGCTGCTTTAACAATTCTAAAAAATGCTTAATACGGGTGTTGTCGCTTGCACCTTCAACAACATAACCTTCAAAGCTTTCATCGCTGGCTAAATCAGTAGCCTGATTATAAAATTTAGCTTGGTAATCCAATAACGCTTGGCGGTTATCAATTGCAGCCTTAAAGGTAGATAAACTCGTTAAAAGTTGATTTTTAATGGTGAAAGGAAAGCTTAAAGGTCCATTTATGGTTTCTTGAATATGTCCGCGAGAACTTGCTTGTTCAAATAAAATGCCTATGCCGCCATTTACATCTGGGTAAGTTGAGCCTTTTCCATAGTAAAAATCGTCAAAGCTTTCTTCTGTAAAATAAAGTGCATTGTTTTCATCTAAGGTTTTTGCATGATAGTTGGCAATTGCCTTTGTTAAGGTAACATTTTCATCCGGTGTTATAGGGTGCTTACGACTTGGAATACCTGGTTGAAAAAAGTAACTGCTGTTTGGACCCATCTCATGAAAGTCAGTTAAAATATTTGGTTTCCACTGATGAAATTTAGCAATACGTGCACGCGATTCAGGATGCTGTAGCAGTAGCCAATCGCGATTTAAATCAAACCAATAGTGGTTAGTACGGCTGCTAGGCCAGTTTTCAACATGCTCACGGGTTTTAGGGTCACTTGATAAGTTCATTCCACGGTTACTGTTTGCCCAATTAGCAAAGCGCGCTAAGCCATCTGGATTAAGTGATGGGTCGAGTAAAATAACCGTGTTATTTAACAGATTATTTATTTCATCGCCTTGAGCTGCAGCTAAATAATAAGCCACCAGCAATGATGAATTACTACCTGATGATTCATTACCATGAACGCTATAACCCATCCACACAACAGCGGGTTCATCTTGGGCTTTATCATTATTATTACTTAAACGTGCCAGATGAGCTTGGCGTGTTTGTTCTATGTTTGATAACTTATTAGCCGCAGTAATTGTTAGCATTACAAGCGGGCGCTGTTCATGCGTGCGACCAATCACTTCAAAATTTATACGGTCACTTTTTTGCGCAAGTATTTCCATATAACGTACGAGCTGATCGTGCCTCACATGCCACTCTCCGACTTGATAACCAAGTACTTCTTCGGGAGTTGGAATTGTGGGATCAAACTTTACATCTTGCTCAAAATAATACGAAAGTGGTTTAGCTACACTTGAAAAGCTAAGCAATACCACCATTAATGTTAATACCAAACGCATATAAATTACTCAAAAAATGTTCGTTGTTTGCACGCTACCATTGCTTAAAATAGATGCCAACTTTTTACGCTCAACACTAGCCGCAACACGATGAGCGGAGTATGATACGCAGTATCCGAGTAATTTAGTCAAGTATAGATGGTTTTATGATTTCTATTTCCGAAACAGCGCAAGCGCATTTTGCTAAACTATTAGCAGATCAATCACAACAAACTAATATCCGTGTGTTTGTTGTAAACCCTGGTTCATCACAAGCGGAATGTGGTGTGTCTTATTGTCCAGAAGACGCTGTAGAAGCGAGCGATATTCGCCTAAACTTTAACGGTTTTGATGCCGTTGTAGATGCAGAAAGTGCTCCATTTTTAGAAGAAGCTGAAATCGATTTTGTTACCGACAAAATGGGTACTCAGTTAACGCTAAAAGCACCTAATGCAAAGGCGCGTAAAATAGGTAACGATGCATCGCTAAACGAGCGTGTACAGCACATGCTAGAAACCGAAGTAAATCCACAACTTGCTAACCACGGTGGTCAAGTAAGCCTTGTTGAAATTACAGCTGCAGGTATTGCTATACTTCAGTTTGGTGGTGGTTGTAACGGTTGCTCTATGATCGACGTAACGCTAAAAGAAGGCATTGAAAAAGAAATGATAGCGAAGTTTGAAGAAATCACCGGTGTTGCTGATATTACAGAACACGAAGCGGGCGATCATTCTTACTATTAAGCCTTATAAATGTTAAAGCCAATTATCTACCGTTTAGGAAGTAACCCTAAACTGAGTTTAAAGCGCTTTTTTCGCGGTCTAGCACTGTTTGTGCTAGCCGTGATATTTATATCTATTGGGTACTACACCCATTACAGTTTGCAAATTATTGGTGTTGTGATTTTAGTTCCTGCTCTGTTTTTTGCAGCTTGGGGTTACAGCGGCATCTTTGCAAATCGATTTTCACAAGTTATTAAAGGTATAGGTCCAAAAAATCACGATCCCGATTTATGGAAGTAACCTACTAAACGTATTTAATCTAGTAGCTGATTATTTACTTTTAACTTTTGGTACTTAAAAATTAACGTCACGCCTCGCATCAACATAAAGCAACTCATGGCAAGCCATAGTCCATTATTTTCCCACTGATGAAACACCAAAAACACACCAAAAAAACCAACAATCGCCGAAAGTAGCATACTGTTACGCATATCTTTTGCGCGAGTTAGTCCAACAAATACACCATCAAACAAAAAACAACTCATAGCAAGTAACGGTAATACAATTATCCAAGGTAAATATAATGTAGCTTCGTTAATAACCTCAGGTACATTAGTTAAAAGTGTAATTATATAGCGCCCAAATATTGCAAAAAATAGGCTATATACTAAACCAAATAACATTCCCCAAAACACACTTATTTTCACCCAAAGCTCTATATTAGTTACGCTTTTCTGTCCTTTAGCGTGCCCTACCTTTGCCTCTGACGCATAGGCAATACCATCTAGTGCGAAGCTCACTAACATTAAAAAATTTAATAATACTGCATTAGCCGCTAACGTAGTTTCGCCAATACGTGCACCATAAAATGTCATAAAACTAAAGCATAATTGCAATATTAAAGAGCGAATAAAAATATCGCGATTCAAGCTCAATAAAGCAGACATTTTTTTAAGGCTAAACCAGTTAGGTACGCTTAATTCTATCCCTTGTTTTTTAGCTAATTTAACCACTAAAAAAAGTGCAAACACTAAAGCTGTATAATCCGCAATAAGTGACGCCCAAGCCGCGCCAGCAACCGCCCAATCAAGATAAACAACAAAGTAAATATCGAGCACTATATTTACAATATTGGTCACTAATAATAAATAAAAGGGGCCTCGTCCGTAGTGCACTCCTAGCATCCAACCAAGCAACACTAAATTACATAAAGCTGCTGGAGCACTAAAAATACGAATACTAAAATATTGATACGCTTGAGTAAGTACATCACTATTTGCAGCAGATAAAAATGCAATAACGTGCTTTATTAAAGGAGATAAAGCGATAAGCAATACCGCAACAATGCTTGCAAGTAATAAACTACGTTTAAGTAAAGCGGCTAATTGGGTTAAATCGTTTTTTCCATAAGCCTGAGCAACCATGCCAGTTGTGCTCATTCTTAAAAATCCAGCTAACCAAAATAAAATAGAAATAACAGCAGAGCCCAGCGCAATACCCGCTAAATAATGAGCGCTCCCTAAGTGGCCAATTACAGCTGTATCAACAATTCCTAACAAAGGCACAGTAATATTTGATAGTATCATCGGACCGGCTAACAACAGCAGGCTTTTATGGTGCGCCTTATTATGTATAAAAAATTGTTTCATTTAGTATTATTTACCCTCATTAGCATATCTTTACGTGCTCAAGCAGCCGTCATCTTACAGTATCATCATGTTAGTGAAACCCTACCTGCGGTCACAAGCATCAGTGCAGATGCCTTCACCAAGCATTTAAGTTATTTAAAAGAGCATAATTTTAACGTTATTCCACTAAATGAGTTAATTTCGGCTTTGCAGCAAGGGCAAACCTTACCTGAGAAAACTGTCGCCATCACCTTTGATGATGGTTATAACAATAATTATGATCAAGCAGCGCCAATTTTAGAAAAGTTTGGCTACCCGTATACTATTTTTGTAAACCCTAAATTAATAGACGAAGGTATGAGCTATGTAATGGGGTGGGATAAACTCAAAGAACTCGCTAAAAAAGGGGTGATAATTGCAAACCACAGTGCTCAGCATGACTACTTACACATTAAGCTTGATAACGAAACAGATGCGCAATGGCAAGAGCGTATTAAGCAAGACATACTCGATTCACAAAAACGTATAAAAGAAGAAATAGGACAAGATTACAAATATTTAGCTTACCCTTATGGCGAGTTTAATAACGAACTTCAAGCATTAGTAACACAGCTTGGTTTTGTTGGTATTGGTCAACACTCAGGGGCTGTGAATAAAGACTCTAACTTTAGCCGTTTACCGCGTTTTCCTGCATCCGGTTTTTATAGCAAATTAGATACATTAACCACTAAACTAAACTCTCACGCTTTTAATATTGCAAAGCTTACTTACATAGACAGCGTTACTACACAAAACCCACCAAAATTAACTATTGAGTTTAAAATGGGTGATTTTCATAAAACACAATTTGCTTGTTATGTTTCAAGCGTTGGGCAGGCAAATTTAACGTGGATAAATGAAAATACAGTTGAAGTAACTTCACCTAAAGCACTTCATAAAGGCCGCTCTCGCTTTAACTGTACTGCACCCTCAATCGAGAAGCCGAGTAGCTATTATTGGTTCTCGCAACCTTGGGTTATTCAATAAACGACGTACAAACTATTTTTTTATTGCCTGATTTAATAGTCGCTGGGTTACTTTCTCCAGCGACACAACTTCATTAGCGGCATTTAACTCTATAGCCGCTTTTGGCATACCCCAAACAACTGACGAAAACTCATCTTGTGCTATGGTATAAGCACCGTTTTGCTTTAATGCTAGTAGCCCCTTAGCGCCATCACTTCCCATACCAGTAAGTATTGCTGCAATTACATTTTTAGCACCCGTTTCAATTAATGAATTGAATAACACATCTACAGCAGGTTTATGCCTATTAACTAGCTCGCCATCATCAAGCTGGCAATACAAGCTTATGCCTTGCTTTTTAATACTTAAATGAAGCCCTCCTGGTGCGATATAAGCCCAACCAGCACGAAGTTTATCGCCATGCTCTGCTTCTTTAACGTTTATTACACATGTACGATTCATACGTTCAGCAAATGAAGTACTAAATACCGGAGGAATATGCTGAGTAATGACTATTGGTGGGCAATTCTCAGGCATTGTAACTAATACCTCTTTAATAGCCTCTGTGCCACCTGTTGAGGCGCCAATAGCAATAACTTTATTAAGTAAAAACTGGAGGCTTGGTAATAATGGCTCTTTAACTACAGCAGCTTTTTTAAAGCTTCTTACTCTTGCATTAGCAGCAACTCGTACTTTTTGTTGTACTAAATAAGCATACTGGCTAAATTTTTCTTTTATATTTGTGGTGGGTTTTGCAATAAAATCTATAGCCCCTAGCTCTAAAGCCTCTAATGTAATTGGTGAGCCTTTTTGAGTTAGAGTCGAAATCATTACCACTGGCATTGGTCTTAAACGCATTAGATTTTTTAAAAAACTTATTCCATCCATTTTCGGCATCTCTACATCCAATGTAAGTACATTTGGATTGAGTCTTTTTATCATTTCGCGAGCTTCGAAAGGATCCTCTGCGCTACCAACCACAGTAATATCTTCTGCTTGTTGTAGTATTTCTGTTAGTAGCCTTCTAATTAGAGGCGAATCATCAATTATTAATACTTTAATCATGTCCGCATTCCTAAAACAGTTCAATATCAGTCGTTACTTCTTGTTTGTTAAGGTTTTGTAAATAACGAGCCTCACGTTTTTCAATCGTACTGTTGTGCAAACTCTTTAGTTTTTTCATTTGAACTTTTCCTGTATGGGGATGAAAAAAAATTTTTCGTGGCCAGTGCCCTCCCATATCATGCGCAACTAAGTTTAATGCTTCTTCTTTAATATAGGCATTTGCAAAACTAATGTTACCCAGCCCAATATCGCTCATCGCACTAATTATTTTGCCACCACCGAACAGTTTTATTTTTAAATTATCACGAGAAGCCCCATTTTTAAGTACTTCATTAATTAAATACTCCATAGCCCAATTACCATATCGGCAACTCAGACTGTGTGCGTTGTTAGATTCAAATCCTTTTTGTATTGGCAACATAAAGTGATTAATGCCGCCTATACCTAACTTGTCATCATAGACACATGCTGAAATACACGAACCAAGTACAGTAGAAATAAGTTCATCATTTTTAGAAACATAAAATTCGCCAGGTAACACTTTAGCAATGACACTCTCACGACTCGAATCCCAGTATCGCTTAACGTGTTCAAAACCTGCGAGGACAGGTTTAAACTGCGTGTACATTATCTGTTTTTCGATACATAGTTTTTCCTAAATTTTTAAACTGACTATGCTCTTTACCCATAGTTTCTGAGTGACCTAAAAATAGGTACCCTCGCTCATTCAATATATTGCCATACCTCTTAAAAAGCTGATCCTTCGTTTCTTTATCAAAATAAATTACGACGTTACGACATAAAATCAGATCAAACTTTCCTTTCATTGGCCATTCTTGTAATAAATTTAAACGCTTAAATGATATGAATTCTTGCAACTTAGGTTTTACTTTATAGCTTTCTCCATCCTTACTTTTTAAAAACCACCGTTTTAGCTGTTTGCTATTAAGCCCGTTAACATTAGCCGCCGTATAAATACCATTTTGAGCCTTAGTTAATACATTTGAATCTAAGTCAGTAGCTAAAATTTTTACATCCCAATCACTTGGAAATAGCTCCTGTAATGTCATCGCTAAGCTATAGGGCTCTTCACCTGTAGAGCAGCCTGCTGACCAAATTCGTATACGTTTACTTTGCTTATTTGCCTTTAAAAGTGTCGGAGCTAGCTGGGCTTTAATAAATTCAAAATGATGATTCTCACGAAAAAAAGACGTCAAATTAGTCGTAATCGAATTTATAAAAGCATCAAACTCTCGATCCTTATGCTTTTTTAAATACTCTAAATACGTTTTAAAATCTGCTAGCTTCAGCTCTCTAATTCGCCTTGCTAGTCGCGAGTAAACCATTTCTCGCTTATGCTCACCTAATACAATGCCGCATGCGTTATAAACTAAACTCGCAATTTCTTTAAAATCTTTATCGGTAAATAAAAACGCTTTCATTATTGGCTCTTAATTAAATTCAAAGAGTAATACCTCGCTGTGCTTAATTTGTAGCGAGTATTTTAGAAAAAATTAAAACAAAAATGCTTTAAAACTCTTCCCATTCATCTGCAGAGTCAACAAAGTTGTCACCTCTTGTTTTAGTTTTATTACGGGTATAACTGCTCTGTGGCTTATGAGACAACTCAGGGGTGCGCATCGTCGGTGAAAACATTTCTACATCTTGCGGCCCTAACGAAAAAAAGTGTAGCAATCTACGCATTTCATTAGCTTGTTCCGCCATTGACTCTCCCGCAGCAGATGCTTGCTCGACTAAAGCTGCATTTTGCTGGGTCATTTCATCCATTTGTGAAATTGCTTTGTTTACTTGTTCAATACCCGCACTTTGCTCTTCAGATGCTTCGGTAATATCAGAAATCATTTGTGCCACTCTTTGTACCGATACAACAATTTCCTTTAACGTATCGCCTGATTCATTTACCAACAATGATCCATCGGCAACCTTACCTACACTATCTCTTATTAGATCTTTAATTTCTTTAGCTGCACCTGCAGAGCGTTGTGCTAAGTTACGAACCTCACCTGCCACTACGGCAAAGCCTCTGCCCTGTTCGCCAGCTCTTGCTGCTTCTACAGCTGCATTTAATGCTAATAAATTAGTCTGGAATGCTATTTCGTCAATGACACCTATAATGTCTGCAATTTTTTTGCTCGACTCATTAATAGCCGACATACTTGTCACTGCTCTATTAACAACTTCACCACTTTTAATCGCTTTTTCACAGGTTTCTTCCGCTAAATTGTTTGCCACTTTAGCGTTATCTGCATTTTGACGAACTGTGCTAGTCATTTCCTCCATACTTGAAGCTGTTTCTTCAAGTGACGAAGCTTGCTCTTCTGTGCGCTGGCTTAAATCGGTATTGCCTTGAGATATTTCCTCAGCACCACTTGCAACTAGCATAGCCGATGAATTTATACGGTTTATTACTTCGGTTAACTTATCTGCCGTTGCGTTAGCATCACGTTTTAGCTTATCAAATGAGCCTTTATAATCATTTTCTATACGTTTTGATAAATCTCCATTTGCCATTGCATCAAGCATATTCGCGGTATCGGCAACTGCATCATCTACAATTTCAACTAGGCTATTTAACCCTTGCGCCAAACGTAAGAAAAACCCGCTTTTGCCCTCTTCAATAACTCTTATCTCAAGCTCGCCATTTCCAGCAGAACTAACCAACTCCGCAATTTCTTTCTCAATAGCAACTTCAGCCGTCCTATCTTCCCACTCAACAATTGTGCCCAACTTTTTGCCCTCTTGGCTAATCCAAGGTGAAGTTATTAAATTAAAAGTAACTCCCGCTAAAAGTAGTTCTGCTTTGTGTGATTCATTTAGGTTTTTTAATATATCTCTTTGATGTGCAAGGTGTTGATAAAAATCATCAACACATGTCCCAATTAAATTATCGACAGAAAAGCCTGGCAACACCGTTTGCAGCTCTTTTTCACGTACTCTAAACATTTGCTGCACACGGTCGTTCACAAATACAATATTAAGGTCTTCATCTGCAATCATCACATTTGCTTGGCATACCTTTAATGCATTAGCCAAATCAGCTGCTTTTCGAGAGATTTTTTCAAGCTCTTTTTGTGCACTAATATCAGATGCATATTTAATCACTTTAAACGGTTTCCCGTTCATATCATAAATTGGGTTATAAGATGCTTGAATCCAAACTTCTTGCCCTTGCTTACCTATTCGTAAATACTCGCCTGAATCAAATTCACCACGACTAAGTTTGCCCCAAAACTCTTTATATTCATTGCTAACTGCATAATCTGGCTCAACAAACAATCTATGGTGCTGCCCTTTAATCTCACTTAACTGATAACCAAGTGCATTTAAAAAGTTATCATTGGCATCAATAATAGTGCCGTCTAAATTAAACTCTATAACAGCTTGCGATTTACTTATTGCATTAATTTGCCCCGAAGCCTCTGCTGCACTGAGCTTTTGTTCTGTAATGTCGGTAGCAAATTTAATAACTTTTAAAACTTGCCCCTGATCGTCAACAATTGGATTATATGTAGCTTGTATCCATACTTCTTTTCCACTTTTACCAAAGCGTTTAAATTCATTCGACATAAATTCGCCATTACGTAAACGCTGCCAAAAACTTTTATAGTCACTACCTTGCGCTTCATCAGTGTCAACAAACAAAGAGTGGTGCTGTCCTTGAACTTCTTCTAACTGGTATTCCATTACGCTAAGAAAGTTAGCATTAGCAGTAATTATTACGCCGTTTGGTTCAAACTCAATCACAGCTAATGATTTATTTAATGCATCGACAATTAAATCATTACTCGATTTTGACTGTTTTAGATTACTAAACCATCCCATGCTCATCACCACCTTTAAATTTATTTTTCATTGTTATATTTAGTTGTTCTATTCGCTAAATATCCATTGTTTTTTGTAAGTCGATCAATACAATCATTTTGTCGCCAACATTGACCAACCCAGATATATATTCGCAATTACTTGATTCAGATAAGCTAGGAACTGCTTTTGCGTCTTGCTCTGTAATGCTGTAAACGTCAGAAACAGCATCTACTGCAACTCCAATAATTTTACTCCCTTGTCCAAACTCTACTTTTACTACAATAACCACCGTTAATGGTCCGTAATCAAGTACAGGTAAGCCAAAGCGCAAGCGTAAATCAATAATAGGTACTATTGTTCCACGTAAATTAATAACGCCTTTTACAAATTCAGGGGCATTAGGCAGCACTGTAATTTCTTCCCAGCTACGAATTTCTTGTACAGTTAAAATATCAATGCCGTATTCTTCATTAGCCATAATAAAAGTTAAAAATTGTTTTACACCCTGTTGTTGCTGAAGGTTTAACTGGTTGTTTAATTGGCTTTGTTCAAAACTCATAGCCCCTCCAAAACAACATTAGACTCAAATATTAATTCCTGAGTACCTGGCTTTTTCAAGCCAGAGAGCTTTACTAAGCCGCTAATATCAACAATAAGCGATACACGTCCATCACCTAAAATAGTGGCTCCCGATACACCATCAACTTTGTGATAGTTAGCCTCTAAACTTTTAATAACCACCTGTTGCTGAGAAAGTAAATCATCAACCAATAATCCAACCTTTTGATTATCAGCTTCAACGACTACAAGCAGAGTTTTATCTAGTGATTCAATTGCATTTTGATGATTAAAAATATCGTATAAACGCAAAATAGGAATATATTCATCTCGAAGCCTTAGTACATCTAAGTTTTGACCCACACGACTCACTTTTGTAATATCAATTTGCAGTGATTCAACAATCGAAATTAGCGGAATAATATAGGTATGCTGAGCCACTTTAACTAACTGGCCATCTAAAATGGCAAGTGTAAGCGGTAACCTAATCGTAAATGTTGAACCAACGCCAGGCGCTGAGGTTACTTCTACAGAGCCATTTAAAGATTGAATATTTCGCTTAACAACATCCATCCCTACACCACGACCAGATAAATCACTCACCTCATCAACAGTAGAAAAACCAGGCATAAAAATAAGTTCGTTTATTTCGTCATCAGTTAAATTTTCATCTTCTGAAATCAACTCATTCTCTATCGCTTTTTCTTTAATTTTTTTAGTATTTAATCCCTGCCCGTCATCCATAATTTCGATAACGATATTACCGCCTTGATGAAACGCATTTAGAGTGACAGTACCTACGGGGTCTTTTCCAACAAGTAGCCTTTGTTCAACTGTTTCTAAACCATGGTCAAGTGAATTTCTTACTAAATGAACCATAGGATCAGATATTTTTTCCATTACCGTTTTATCAAGTTCTGTTTGTTCACCAAGCAACTTAAGCTCAACCTGTTTATTTAATTTTTGGGCTATATCGCGTACTAATCGAGGAAATCTACTAAATACAAAGTTGATAGGGAGCATGCGAATACGCATGACGTTTTCTTGTAAATCTCGTGTATTATGCGCAAGTTGCGCCAACCCTTCTTTTAAAGAGGTAATAGTTGCAGGAGTGATCTCTTGCTCACTAAGCTGATTAAGCATTGCTTGGGTAATAACGAGTTCACCCACCATATTTATTAACGAATCAACTTTATCAATACCAACACGAATAGAGGTAGATTCAGGGGTGTTAGCAGGCTTCTTATCTTGGTTAGCTGTAGATTGCTTTGGTTGACTAAGTGATTCAGGATCTTTTATTAATTCTGGTGTTACCAACTCAACCTTTTTAGGTTTACTCTCATGATTAAACGATTTTTTTTCTTTGTTAACTAATAATTCTTTGCATAACTCAACCGCTATATCGGCATCACCTTCAACCCATTCGAATATTTCTTTTATCGCTTTTTCATCATGCTTAGTATTTAATAAAAAGCGCCAATGCAAAAAACATTCATCACTACTTAAATCTTTAATATCAGGTACTTCATCATAAAATGCGGTTGTTTCTAACTCGCCAAGTTCAGCAAGTTCATTAATCATATACAGCGGCTCATTACCTGTTTTAAATAAATGCTGATGAGGCTTAAAATCAATTTGATAAGTATTACTTCCCGACTTTTCCAATTCCTTTTTAATATCTAGTTCTGGGGTTTCACTTTTCATACCCAGCACTCGTTCAAATTCTATTCGCAATGAGGTAGCTTGTGTTAAATCTGGCTCTTGCTCTGCTTGCAATCCAGCCAATAAAGCGCGTAAACAATCTACCGCTTTAAGTAATAAATTAACGTGCTCTGTAGTTAGTTTTCGTTCACCTTGTCGTATTTGATCTAATAGCGTTTCAAGTACATGAGTAAAATCTGCAACCGCATTGAAACCAAAAGTACCACTACCTCCCTTAATAGAATGGGCAGCTCTAAAAATGGTGTTAATAGTTTCTAAGTCTTCCTCACCAGGGAGTAAGTTTAAAAGCTCAGCCTCCATGGTATCTAGGCCTTCAAAACTCTCTTCAAAGAAAACTTCAAAAAATTGACTTAAATCTATACTCACGCTGCGCTCCTAAATTACCGAATAACCTTTTTAATAACCGCTAATAATTGTTCAGGGTTAAATGGCTTTACAATCCAACCGGTTGCACCAGCAGCTTTGCCTTCTATTTTTTTGTCTAAACCAGACTCTGTTGTAAGCATTAGTAATGGAGTGAACTTATAACTTGGTAAACTTCTGAGCTCTCGTATTAATGTTATACCGTCCATTATTGGCATATTTACATCGGAAATTACGGCATCAAAACCTTGTTGTTTAGCAATAGCTAATGCTTCACTTCCATCTTTTGCTTCAGTTACATCAAACCCTGCGGTCTTCAAAGTAAAACTCACCATCTGACGCATTGATGCAGAGTCATCAACTGCTAAAATTCGTTTCATATAAACTCCTAATCTTTACTTTCAAGTATTAAATATTGATTTAAGCCAAGTTGACTAATTGCGTGTGTTAAAACATCACTTTTACCACTCCAAATTATTTTATGGTGAGTAGTAAGTAAGTGTTTTTGCAAGGCGCATAAAAGTTGAATTGAAGCAGTATCGGCAAAAATTACATCGCTAATATCAAGGCAGATATCATCTTTGCTATTGAGTTCTTGTAGTAAATTTTGATGTAGTATTTCAACTTGCGTAATAGCAAGTTCATTAGGAAGTTTTAGCATTTAGTAAGTGCATTCCCTGTCAATTCAATTCATAACAAAAGCTTAGCCCTAGTTATTGAAATTGCCATAAAATGCTTAATTAAATTTATTTTGCTGCTAAAAAACAAAAAAAGGAGCTTAGGGTCTGTTGACCTTTCAGGATTAGGGTTTGTTTTATCTAGGGGCGATTCAATCGCGGCGCGAGGTTTGTAACCTAGTGGAATTGGTAACTGCTCCTGCGTTACTCTACTGGCTTACATCAATGTAGGCAACAAAGAGTTAATCGCTCCAAGGGGAACGCAAAGGGCTGCGTGTATTTGGTTTTTATGCGTTGTTATCGCCTATTTATGGGGAACAACCACACTACATAGACTACATAGAATACATAGGCCCCGCCTTACCTAAAAACCAAACGCACTGCTGCAAATTCAATCTCGAAAGATAGACAGGTCTTAGGGCTCTTTTAAAATGGGTAAAAATAAGAAATTAGTTTTTATAGTAATCCGCTATTTTTTTAAACTCTTCGGTTAAAATAGTCGCATTAATTAATGGCACGCCACCTTGTTTAAATTCTGGTTTAAAAATAGCTCTTACCGAACCATTTTTATCAACCATAGCCACCGAGGCACTGTGATCAACTGCATACTCCGATTCGATGCTATCGTTAATAGCATAAATTAAGCCTAGCTCCCTAACGAGTGGAAAAAGATCTTTATGTGGTCCCGATACAGCTAAAAATTCAGAATTAAAATAATCTATATATTGCTTTCGTTTAGTTGGCGTATCACGTTTTGGATCTACCGATAAAAACCAAATTTGCAATGGATAGTCTGCTTGTAAGTTTTTATACACCGCATTTAGCTTAGCAAGCGTTAGCGGGCAAATGTCAGGGCAACTTGTGTAGCCTAAAAAAACTAAATTCCATTGTCCTAAAAATCGTTGCTTAGTAACTAACTCGCCACGCTGATCGTTCAACTTAAAGTCAGAGAGTGGCTTTGCATTTTCGTAAACTAATGCATCTACATCTGATGGAATATTTTCATTTGAACATGCTGACAAAAACAAAGCTAAAACAACGATTAACCCAAGCCATAACTGCTTCATAAAGAGAGCCATTTATTTATAAGTAAGATTATAAATAATACCATTAAATGAATAACTGAAAAAAGAAATAAACCCATTACATTGCATTCATTAACTACAATTTTTTAATTTAACCGCTTTATAAATAAACATAATTTTTAATAGCATGATCAAAAAATGAGGCTATAAGCATTTGTATACATAAACTAAATAGGCAGTATTTAAGGTCGGTAAATAAGCAAACGAAGGTAAATTATGAGAAAAACTATATTAGTTATGTAACTAATATATGAGCCATATAAAAAATGCGCGCTAAAAAGCACGCATTAATAAATATAATAACCAAAAAATGTTTTTAAATTACATCCAATCAGCGTTACGAATAACCCCAACAGCCAAACCTTCAATATTAAAAGATTCATTTTCTAGATCAACTTCAATTGCCGAAAAATCTTCGTTTTCAGGATGAAGTAATACTTTTTTACCCGCTTTCTCAAAGCGTTTTACAGTTACATCGTCATCAACACGAGCAACTACAACTTGTCCGTTTTCAGCAACTTGAGTTTTATGTACAGCTAAGAGATCGCCGTCCATTATACCTATATCTTTCATGCTCATGCCGTTAACGCGTAGTAAAAAATCGGCAGCAGGTTTAAACATTAATGGGTCAATTTTGCAATGACTCTCAACATGCTCTTGCGCTAAAATAGGTTCACCAGCCGCTACTCGACCAATTAGAGGTAAACCTAATTGTTCAGGCTCTTCTTCCTCAACAAGCTGAATACCACGGCTTGCGCCTGGCTTCATTTTAATAACACCCTTTTTAGCGAGTGCTTTTAGGTGTTCTTCTGCGGCATTGGCACTTTTAAAACCTAATGTTTGTGCAATTTCGGCACGTGTAGGAGGCATACCAGTGTCTTTAATAAAAACTTTAACTAATTCGAGTATTTGAGCTTGGCGCTTCGTTAATGGTCGCATACAACTGGTTTTCCATACAGTACATTTAACTGTGAGTATATACAGTTAAATAAAAATCGCAAATTTAAATTACGCTTTAAAATCGCCCTGTTAATAACAAGCTTGCACTGTTTAAACCACTATCAGAATCGAAGGAAGACCCTAATCCAAATTTAACGGCTACATGAGGAGTAAACCAATATTGCGTTTGTAACTCGTAATTATCTCTGGCGTAATCACTGTTTTGAACATTTGCTATTAATCCAACCGACCAATCTTGATTTACAAAGTAATTAGCACGCCCTTCGATATTGCGATTTTTCCCTGAAATTTGCTTTAACTCTAAATCCCACCCCTGATTATCAGTAATTGCGGTATAGCGTACATAAGGAGCGTAACGCCATTGTGTATCTGTATTAGTGTAGGTATTTAATAGGTGTGAGCGATCCTCTTCTCTATTATAAAAAACACTAAAACCTAATTGTAACTCCTCATTAATTTGCTTTCCGAGCGACCCTTTTATTAAATAGTCTCGAGAACGCCAATAGCCTTGGTTATCAGTTAAACGCTCCACTCCCCCCATTAAAATTAATCCTAGTGGTCCATAATAGGTGGCGTCTGCATTTACATATTCCACATCATCGCTTGCAAATCCACCTACAGCAAAATTAGTTACTTGGTTTAAATGGCTTTTTATTGAATGCGGACCTGAAAGTTGATCTAAATTACTTGTAAAGTATCGGTATCTTGCACCTACAAAGCGGTTATCAGAGCCCGATAAATCAGAAAACCCAACATCTATTTGGTTATTAATTGCAGCTTGTGCAGTAGTTAAAAGACTTGTTGCCAATACCGTTAGTACTATGATTGTTCTCATCCTAAGTGCCTATCAAAAACAGAAGTAATTGGCTCTATCTTAGGTATTTTTAAAATCATGTCTGTTCGAAAGTGTTTAAAAATGTATAAACTAGGTTTTTAATGTGAAAGGAGTGGTTATGAGTATTTGGTTTCAACCTATTACTTTAGAGTTTTGTAAACAGCTAGACGAGGGCATAAATGGTCAAGGTACGCTGATGAAAACCATGGGGATTGAAATAAGCGAAATTGGTGAAGACTACCTTGTAGCAACTATGCCAGCCATTCCTGAGCATCATAACCCAATGGGCATGGTACATGGTGGTGCTAACGTAGTCCTTGCCGAAACAGTGGCAAGTTATGCAGCTAACTTTGTAGTCGACCTATCTAAATTTTATTGTGTTGGGCAAGAAATTAGCGCTAGTCATTTAAAAGCATCTCGCAACGGCACTTTAACTGCCACAGCAAAAGCATTTCATATTGGGAAGCGCAGTTCAGTTTGGGAGATAAAAATTACAAATAGTCGCAATGAGCTTTGCTGCGTATCAAAAATGACCGCAGCAGTCGTAGAGCGAAGATAATTAAATTACTATTATTTTTCGATTGGGTAAATTGTAATTTCCATACCTGCACCTATCGCAGATATACGTAATAATGTATCTGCGTCTAAAGCTTGGTTAAAGCATTTAGGAGAAGTGCCTGATTCAAAGCCAATATCAAACGTTCTGCGCGAGCAACTTAACCATTGTTTTAACGCATTACGTGAACATGACTCGATAAGCTCACATAAGTGGTTTATTGCTTTATCAGGTGTTTTTACAGCACCGCTCACTTCTATACGCGCTAATTGACGGTATTCGTCTTTGTCATAATGTAAAATCGTAGCGACTTTTTTTAAATCTGCTACAAGCAGGCTAATATCTTGCTTTGACTCAAGCTCTAGATCTACATTTAAAAATTGAATTTCCGACATCGTTTCGTATTTATCCTTTAATGATTACACTGCAAACTTTAACGCAGTTTCCTGTTTATACCAAATCAACTATGCAGTATTAGTCGTTTTATATAGTGAGTAGCCACTTTTGAGTGTTTTTTGGCACTTTATTTGCTCCTTTAACAATACTTTTGAGATTTTAAGCATTGTTGGTATAAACATATTCAAAGTACGAAATACGTTCATATCACTTTATAAACTATACTAACCATTATTGGGGAGGAGCTTTATGGCAGTCATAGACCACATATTAAAAATGACAATCAGTATAATGCACTTCTCAAACAAGGAATGAGCAAACAACAATTTATAAAAGTGCTTCGTAATCATTAATCGCTTTTATTTTTGAATAGTTACAGTAAGCTAAAAAATAAGAGCACATTTAACTCACCATCAAAAAACAATAAGATAAAAGCGCATGAAAAATATATTTAAGCCAGCCCGAAAGCTACATAAGTGGCTTGGTTATTTGCTCGCATTGCAAATTTTAGCATGGCTATTAGGCGGCTTAATAATGAGCGCCATTCCTCTTGAAAAAGTTCATGGGAAACACTTAGCAACACGAACTCTTAATAACTCATTTACTCAAGCTGATTATATTGCATCCCTTGACGACATTGCATCTCAGGTAGCTAATCCCACTCAAATAATCTTTGAGAGCTTTTTAACTACGCCTATAATTACAGTTAAAAATAAAGATGAGCAACAAAGCTTTAATGGGATAACTGGTCGCCCTTTTGAGCCACCAACTAAAATACAAATTACCGCAAATGCTAAAGCACACTTACTCATACACGCCCAACCAGTTAGCACATTACTTTTAAAACAAGGTACGAGAGAGGTCGGTTACAAATCAAACATTTGGCAAGTACAGTTTGACGATACATTTAATACAACTCTCTACTTATCTGCTAATAACGGCAAAGTCGTTACTGTTCGCAGCACACTATGGCGAATATTCGACTTTTTTTGGATGCTACATATTATGGATTACGATGAACGAGAAGATTTTAATAATCCGTTACTTATTAGTTTTGCAGCAACCAGCGTACTTTTTTGCCTAAGTGGAATATTACTACTTGTACAAAATATTAGACGTAAGCGGTTCATTAGAGTTAAAAGTAAGAGCAAATCAAAATAATCATATTAATTTCGAAAATGAAAAGCCAAATCAAAGAGTATGTATTAACTAAATAATAGTAATACATACCTTTGCTCACCCTATAATATTAAAGCTTTTTATTCGAAGTGTTTAAATCGGCTCAAGTGCTGTTTTAGCATTTCGTTTTCGCTAATTAACTCATCACGCTCATCCAGTAATTGTAAAATTAAAGGAATTGCCGACCAATCTAGCGATAGATCATGCTTAATACGCGCTGCCTTTTTAACTAAGGTGACTGTAGAAACCGTAAATTGCCATTCTGTAGCACGCTCCCCTTCAATTGGAACCGCAATACTGTGCTCAACTAGCTCATATAAAATTGCTTCGTTAATATCACTGCTCAAACATAGTTCTTGGCTAGTAAGTAAATCGTCTTTTTGTGTCACGATAATTTGCATTATGATTTACTCCAGTTGCTGCGTGGATCAAAATGGGCTTTTTCGGCTAACTCTTCCCAGAGCTTTTTACTTGTATCGTCAATAGATGCTGGATTGACAATTTTAAGTACAGCAAATAAATCACCTTTGGCTTTTTTGCTAATTAATCCCTTACCTTTAATTCGTAAACGCTGACCAGACTGACTATTAGAAGGGATAGTTAATTGGATTTTGCCTGTCAACGTAGGTAAATTTATTTTTGTACCTAAAGCAGCTTCCCATGGTGCAAGAGGAACGACTATATTTAGGTTACAACCTTCAACATCAAATAATGGGTGAGGCACTAAGCTAATTTGTAAATATAAATCGCCGTTTTGCCCATTCGCCGACCCTAATCCGCCTTGCCCTTTTAGCCTAATTCGTTCGCCATTTACTGAACCAGCAGGAATTTTCACTTTAAGCGATTTTTTAACTTCAGACACACGACCACTGCTATCTCGCTGCGGTAACATAAACTCAATAGGCTTAACGGTATCAACTAAAGTTTCTTCAAGAAATACTGGGAACTCTATTTCCACATCTTGTCCTTTTTGCGCACGAGTAGCGTTACTTCTGCTCTGCCCGGAACGATCGAATCCACCGCCCCCGCCAAACATTGAATTAATAAAATCAGAAAATTCTTGATCGGTTTGAGGATCACTTTGCTGGTAATTACTTTGCGAAGAGCCATTGTTACTGCCATAACTACCTTGTTGCTGACGAGCACGGCTTTGTTGATGACGACGTAACTCATCGTATTTTGTGCGTTCTTCTTTGTTATGGATAACTTCGTAAGCTTCTGCTACTTCTTTAAACTTATCTTCTGCTTGAGGCTCTTTGCTTACATCTGGGTGATATTTTCTGGCTAGCTTTTTATAAGCCACTTTAACCGTTTTATCGTCTGCATCAGGCGATATTCCAAGCACTGCGTAATAATCAACAAATTTCATTTGCTATCCAAATCCCCATACTAAATAAGCTTTAAGCATACTCCTTAAACTATAATTTTGTGCAATTTAAATACAGTAATTAGTAAGAAATAAATGAATAATAAAAATGACTTTGAATACAAAATAATCAAACTTTTTTAATAACTCAGCATCACCTTCAAGTTAACTTTATCTTTTATCTTCAAGGCTTTAAAATACTTGTTCCTGTAGTTCACATTTGTGATGGATATGACTCGATTTATTCTGGCCTTATTGGCTTGTTGTGTGTGCGTTTCGGTATCTGCCGAACAATTTACCCGTTTTTCAACTGCAAAAAGACATCTAATTAAAACCCTACCTGACAACGCTAAAAGCATTTATTGCGGCTGCGATATTAAAAAAGAAGGTAAAAAACTTGTTCCTGATCCTACTAACTGTGGTTATGTACCGCGTAATACTCTTACCCGCTCAGGTAAAGTAAATGTGCGAGCGTTGCGTATTGAGTGGGAACATATAGTTCCGGCATGGGAATTTGGTCATCAATTACAGTGTTGGCAAGATGGCGGGCGAAAAAATTGTCGTAAAGTAAGTGCCAAGTTTAGAGCCATGGAAGCTGATATAAACAACTTAGCTCCTGCTATTGGTGAAATTAATGCAGATCGCTCTAATTATCGTTTTGGTATGCTAAGCGAAAACGCAACACAGTATGGTCGCTGCGAGGTAAAGGTAAACTTTAAGCAACGCGTAGTAGAGCCACCTGTTAATGCTCGCAAACGTATAGCCGACACCTATGCTTATATGCAAAAAACATACGGTTTAAAAATATCAGATAAACAACAAAAGCTATTTAATGCATGGAAAAAACAAGCAATTGCATTACAAGATGATACAAAAAAATTGTAATGCTTTTACTCTCATTTACACAAGTAGGGCCAAAAGTGTTGAATAAATAAGCGAGTGTTGTAAAATTTTAAACAACTTATTTACATGAAGTACTTAGTATGTTTAAAAATAATAAAACTTCGCTTGCTATTATTGCTGCACTTTCGGGTTTTACTTTAGTTGGTTGTGGCGGCGGGAGCAGTATGGATACGACCCCAACTCCTATACCTACAACGCCAACTGCACCACCAATTAGCAGTACACCAACATGGACTGCCGGTGTATTCGAACAATCGAATGATTTAAAAAACTTTTGTGAAACGCCTCGTACAGGTAACGATCCATTTAATAACAACGCTCCCTACCCAGATCAAGTAGGCTCAGCCCTTTACGAAAAACTATGGCTTCGCTCTTGGAGTGATGAAACCTACCTTTGGTATGACGAGATTGCCGATAACGACCCTGAAAGCTTTGCCACAGTAGCCGATTACTTCGCCCAGTTAAAAACAGAGCAGCTTACCGACTCTGGTGCAAAAAAAGATAACTTTCACTTTTCAGAACCCACTGAAGATTATTTTCAAGAAGCGCAATCGGGTGTTACTTCTGGTTATGGAATAAATTGGGCATTTATTGGCGATTCAGCCGACCGCATATTGCGTGTTGCTTACCTTGAGGACGGCTCACCGGCAAGCCAAATAGGTTTTCAACGTGGTGATACCGTACTTTCGGTTGACGGTGTAAGTATAACTACCAATACAGAATCGGGTATAGATACCCTTAACGAAGGTTTATTTAGTCCAACTAACGGCGACTCACATACTATTGTTGTACAAAGTAATGATGGCGCCGAAAAAACATTTAATGTAACCGCTGGCAATATTGAGCAAACACCTGTTCAAAACGTTAAAACGATTACAACCGCAAATGGTTCAAACGTAGGTTATATGCAGTTTAATAGCCATATAAGCATTGCCCAAGAAGGGCTTATTGATGCGGTAAATAAATTTAAAGCCGATAGAGTTGACGAACTTGTGATCGACTTTAGATATAACGGCGGTGGTTTATTGGCACTATCGGCGCAATTGGCTTATATGGTTGCGGGTAGCGCTAATGTGCAAAACCGTTTTTATTACCAAACTCAACAAAACGATAAGCAACCAGTTGATTCGCCTTTTCCATTTATTGATGAAGAAATAGATTACTCTACTTTTTTTAGCACGGGTGAAACCTTACCCGATTTAAACCTATCTAAGGTTTATGTATTAAGTACATCGGACACCTGTTCGGCATCAGAAGCTTTTATTAATGGTTTAAAAGGTATAGACGCAGAAGTTATTTTAATTGGCGACACAACATGCGGTAAGCCGTATGGCTTTACCCCAACTCATAACTGCGCAACAACCTATTACACTATCCAGTTTAGTGGTGTAAATAATCAAGGGTTTGGCGAATACGCGGCTGGTTTTTCACCAACCCCTACGCCACAATTTAATGCCGATGTGCAAGGTTGTAAAATTGAGGACGACTTTGATCATCAATTAGGCGACAGCAACGAGGCTGTTTTAGCCACCGCATTATTTCATGTTGAAAATGGCAGTTGCCCAATCAGAACAGCGACTGCAGCAAAAGCAGAACCTGTAAGCTTTTCAAATACACAAGAGTCGCTAGCTCCTTTAAATGTATCCACGCAATTTACTCAACGTAATATGGACTTAACTTGGCCAACGCTGAGTGAGGAAAAATAATGGCTAAATTACTACTCCCATTAGCCACCTTATTTTTTTTAGGCGGATGCCAAGGTGTAAAAGATACCAGTATAAATAGTGAACCGGCTAAACCAGCAATATTAACGAGTGTAAACTCCAGTATTATTGCAACACTACAGCAGGCAATACAACAAGCTAAGGGAGGCGCATTAGTAACGCTTGCCGATTCGGTATTTACCAAGCGTAGCGAACTGCTAATAGATCATGCAATGAGTAAAGGGCCTGATGGCAGAGTAATTATGGGCGCGCATAATATGAAGTCTGAAAAGTTTATTTTGCAAACGCGTAATAACCAATGCGAGCTTTATTATCCTAAAAAAGAACTTACAACGGTTCTTAAAGGCGTTACCTGTATAGAGTTATAAAGTGCTTTAAAGTACCGTGAATTTATAAAATAAAGGCGCGCAGTAATAATACTGCGCGCCCTTTTTTATTTTAAAACGCTATTACAAGTCTTGATGCGGACCAAATATTTCATAATGAATATTTTCGCTTTTAACACCTAGTTCAAGTAATTGGTTTTTTATAAATGCCATAAAACCAGCAGGGCCACATAAGTAAAAGTCACCATTACTTAATGGTAGCTGTGTTTCTATTACGCTTAAGTTCATTAACCCAGTAAAGTCAGCGCCCTCTGTCACCTGATTAAACCAAGTCATTATTTGCAAATGGCTATTTTTCGTTGCTAAATCATTTAAATGTTTTGAAAACGAATGCTGCTGAGTATTTTCGCAGGCATGTAAATACATAATATTTTGATTAGAGTTATCGCTTAATAACGTTTCGAGCATTGCTAGCATTGGCGTTTGCCCTACACCCGCTGAAATAAATACTGCTGGGTTTGTGTTATTGCGTAAAAAGAAATCTCCCGCTGGTGAGTACAACTCAACAATAGCGCCTTGCTCTAATGAGTGTAAATGATTAGACACCATGCCAGGCTTTGGCTGTAGCTCTTTTTTAACACTAATACGGTAGTTTTTAGCGTTACTTTTTTGCGAAATAGAATACTGGCGAATTTCTTCATATTCAGCGCCCTCTGGCTTAACTTTAATACCTAAATACTGCCCTGGTTTATGCGTAATAACAGCTTCGCCATTAACTGGCGTAAGTGTAAAGCTTGTTACTAGTTCTGATTCAGCCTGTTTGTTGGTTATTTCAAACGCACGAGTGCCCGCCCAGCCACCGTGTTTATTTTTACTATGCTCATACAAAGCGGCTTCTTCGGTTATACAAATATCAGCAAGTACACCGTAGGCTTCGCGCCAAGCGTATTCAACATCGGGAGTAAATTGCTCAGGAAGAAGCTCTTTAAGCGTACCAATTAAGTGTGCACCTACAATAGGGTAATGCTCAGGTAAAATATTTAAGCTCGTATGTTTATGGTTAATACGCGTTAGTGCTTCTTTTAATACAGCTAAATTATCAATGTTTTGTGCATACGCAGCCAACGCATTAAAAAGTGCAAATTGCTGACGACCTGTATCTTGATTCGCCATATTAAAAATATTTTTAAGCTCAGGATTATGGCTAAATAAACGCTTATAAAAATGATCGGTAACAACCGTACCCGCCTCGGCTAATAATGGAACAGTACTTTTTACGATCTCAATGGTTTTATCAGATAACATATGTGTTTTCCTATGGGTAAACTAACCACGGCGCCCATCAACACGACGCCGCGTTAATATAGGTGTGCAGTGAATTAAAAATAATGAAAAAGCCACCAACCAAAGCAAAGCACTTATTTGCCAAGCTAAGTGTGGTCCAATAATAAAAGGGAGTAATGAACGAGTAATTGCGGCTACTAACACAAGTGCAAAAGCAACAGCCATATAATGAGGAATAGTGAGCGTACGCCCTGTATGACCATGCGATACACGAGTCATCATTGCTAAAATCATCATACCTATTGTGCCAATAGTGATTAAGTGCAGCGCATCTTTAAATACTACTGCGCTGCTATAAAAGCTTATTGCCACCAGCATTAGGCCAACACCTAACGCTAAATACGAAAAATGCAAAGACCACAATAAGGGCACTTTTAACACGTTAACGTTCCACCAATAGCAAGCGCGTACTAAGTGCAGTGCAGCTACACCGGCTAAAACTAAAGCTGGGCTAATAGAACTTAAAAATAATTTGCTGATAAAAAATAACGTAATGGCAAAAATAGATGAATACAAAATAGCTTTATCTATTTTAGGAGTGCGCACTTGTTCGGTTAAACTCAACCCTTTGGCAGTAAAAAAAGGTAAAACGCGACCCGCTACAATGCCAACAAGTAAGGTAATGACCAATACTGCGGTATCAACAACAGCAAGTGCAAGCTGCATGTTTTGTTTTAAAACAAGTATTAAATACAACGTATTGAGCGCACATAACACAGCTAAAATAGCTAAAAACGGATAGTTATTTTTGCTATTGGCTTTTAATAACATATTAGCCAGCACTGCTATGGCGCCTAACCACCAAGCAACTTGTAATGTAAGTGCAGCATATAAATTAAAATGAGCAATATCTGGCAGTACTACAAAAAATGCTAAGCGTGCTGCAATCCATACAACAGTAAGCCACATAAGTGCTTTGCCACTTATACTCGCAACGCCTGTCCATGTTTGTGCGGCGGTAAGTAAAAAGCCAACAGCGACAACCCCAGCAAAACCAAATAGCATTTCGTGCGCGTGCCATAATGTAGCGGGCATTGCTAAGTACCAACTTGCATGACCAGTTAAAATAAGTAGCCAATACCCCACCGACAAAAATGCCAATAAGCCACCGCCCAAAAAGAAAGGTCTAAAAGCGAGCATCCATAACGGCCATTGAGATACTTGATGAATAGCAACGCGTTTTGGCATTGGCTCAGTTAAGTTTATAGGGCGCATTATCGAATCTCCTGCCCTAACTCATGCAGTGCAACATAGCGCAGTACGTAACTAACTTTTAAAATAGCGCTGATAACAATAATGCCAATATGAGCAAATATTTTCGCCGAAATAAAAAAGTATTCAGCAAACAATAGCGCTTGGTTTAACACTCTAAACTGTGTTTTATAGTTTAAATTATTCAGCATCAGTGTATTCATAGCGACCTCTGTAACTAACCACGTTACTTAGCTATTACACATACTGTGCCAATATATTTAACTATTAAAATTCAAAAGCTTATATTTAACGTCTTTACAGCATGAGTCTTTATGACCTACTATAAATTAACTCATAAAAACACGTATAGGTCATTTTGACATGAACCAACAATTCAATCTTACACAAGTTGCATTAGAGCTTGCACAAAGCACACTGCATGAGCACAGCTTTGAGCAATTACTAGCAACGGTTGAACGGGTTATTCCAAGTGATGCAAGTGCGTTATTAGTACTTCAAGGTGAGCAATTAAAGCCACTGGCAATTAAAGGGTTAATGCCCGACAGTTTAGGCAGACGATTTAAAATTGTAGAGCATCCTCGCCTAGAGGCTATTTGCAAAAGTACGCTCGCGTTGCAATTTGCACACGACTGCCCGCTTCCCGATCCATACGATGGTCTACTATTAGCTAAAACTGGCGATATTCCGGTGCATGCGTGTTTAGGTTTACCTCTTTATGATAAAAACGCGCTACTTGGCGTACTTACATTTGATAGCCTTAACGCCAATGCATTTAACAGCATAAGTACTGATACACTAAACACCTTACAAACGCTATGCAGTGCGCACTTTAAAACAGCTTTAGAGCTTACCCACTACAAGCAGCATGCACAGCACTCCAGCGCTCTAGTGCAAGAGCTAAATCGTGAGGCATTAACAAGAGATGGCGGCGAAATTATCGGTCAAAGCCCGCTAATGCAAACACTTAAAAATGAAATTGAACTCGTTGCAGCATCTAACTTTAGCGTGCTTATTTTAGGTGAAACAGGAGTAGGGAAAGAGCTGGTAGCACGCAACATTCACTTAAACTCAACCCGAAAAGATCAACCGCTTATTCACTTAAACTGTGCATCGCTTCCCGAAAATCTTGCCGAAAGTGAATTTTTTGGTCATGCGAAAGGGGCTTTTACAGGCGCACAAAATGCGCGCCAAGGTAAATTTCAGCTAGCTGATGGCGGTACATTATTTTTAGATGAAATTGGCGAACTACCTCTTGCCATGCAAAGTAAGCTATTACGCGTGCTGCAAAGTGGTGAAATACAAACAGTAGGTGAAGACACGCCAAAATACGTAGATGTACGCGTAGTTGCCGCAACCAACAGAGATTTAAAAGAAGAAGTAGCTCAAGGTCGCTTCAGAGCCGATTTATACCATCGCCTAAGTGTTTACCCAATTACTGTGCCACCACTTAGTAAACGCGAGCACGACATAATACTCTTGGCAGGTTATTTTATTGAGCAAACAGCACGTAAATTAGGGATAAAACAATTAAAACTAAGTACCGAAGCGCAAGTACTGCTTAATCAATACAATTGGCCCGGTAACGTGCGCGAGCTTGAACATGTCATTAGCCGAAGTGCGCTAAAAGCGAAACAAAGCCAATGGCAAAATCCAATAATAACAATTACAAGCGAGCACTGTGATTTAACACCTAGTGCACAGCCAAATTCAATTGTTGAAACTCAAAGCACAACCAATACCCTAATCAACCAACCTTTAAAGCAAGCTGTAGAATCTTTGCAATACAATGTAATTACCGAGCAATTAAAGCAGCATAATTACAATTGGTCAGCAGCAGCAAGAGTGCTCGAATTAGATAGAGCTAACTTGGTACGCTTGGCTAAACGCCTTGGGATAGAAGTAAAAAAAACACTATAATCATTTAAAACACGGCTAAAATACTGCTAAAGTTATTGATTAGCAGCTAACTTACTAAAATGTGTTTTTAACAACCCTGCAAAAGCTTGCACTTTAGCAGTACGATGCACTAAATGATGCGTTACAAGCCATATATCGGTAGGCCAGTGTAGCTCATTGTGTAATATCGGTACTAAATCAGTATATTGCGCCGCCACATCATGTTGTAATCCGCCTATACCTAAACCTTTAATAATTGCGCGAGTCGCTTCTGCGGTTTCAGACACACGCAGCTTTACTTGCGATGCAGGAATATGCTCATCAACCCATGCAAAATAAGGCACGCGCGCATTAAAACCCGCCACGCCCGATACAAAGTTATGTTGCTGTAAATCACTTAACGATTTAGGCATTCCGTACTTATTAATGTAACGCTTATTAGCATACAAGCCCGACGAAAGCTGCGCTAAATGCTGGGCAATGTAATCACCCTCATCAGGTCTTGGTCCTGCACGTACTGCAATATGCGCCTGACCATGATCGAGCCTTAACCTTTTTTGCTCTAAAATAACCTCAAGTTGTACCTGTGGATGCAATGCCTGAAATTGCTCACATACATCACCCAGCATGTCCATAAAACCACTGACCGTTGTTAATAATAAACTCCCTCTAAGCGTACTATCGGCTGCAGCTATATCGTTATGTAACTGCTCCAAGGAGCTATGTATAGTTTGCGCCGTTGCAAATAACTTAGTGCCAATTTCAGTTACTTTATAGCCACGAGCATGGCGATGAAAAAGCCGTGCGTTTAAGTTTTTTTCAAGATTATTAATTCGTCTAAGCACTGTGCTGTGGTGCACATTAAGCTCCTCTGCCGCTGCTGTTAACGTACCTAACCGTGCTACTTCAAACGCAACTTTAACGTCTTGCCAATCTTCAAATTTAATCGCCATGCTGCTTACCTTTAACTTATGTGCATATACGCACATAAGTGTTGCGTTTATTAGGGTTTTCTACAAGCAAAATTTTGCTACATTAGTGTTATAGATTTAAACACTAAAAGGTTATTAACATGTCAGCACCAAAAATTATCGCCCTAGCAGGCAGCCTTCGCCAAGAAAGCTTTAATCAAAAAATCATTAATGAAGCAGCACGTTTTGCTCTGCAAACAGGTGCTGAAGTAGAAATAATAAAACTAAACGAATTAAACATTCCATTATTTAACGAAGACATAGAAGCACAAGGTACACCAAGCGACGTACAGCTTTTAAAAGACAAACTACGTGCAGCCGACGGTATTTTACTGGCAAGCCCAGAGTATAACGGCTCAATTACCGCTGCACTTAAAAATGCTATTGATTGGGCGTCACGAACAGAGCAAGGCGCAGTCCCTGCTTTTCGTAACAAAGTGGTGGCGTTGTTTGCAGCATCACCAGGTGGACTTGGCGGGTTACGTGGCTTAAATCACGTACGCGATATATTAAGTGGTATTGGGTCGTTAGTGCTTGCGGATCAACTTGCTGTACCCGCTGTGCACACATTGTTTGACGAAAATGGGCAAATTAACGAACCGGTTACTGCAGAGCGAGTATCTGCGCTTGCTCATCAGTTAGTCAGTGTTGCAAGCAAACTAAAATAATCTGCGCGCTCACCTAAATAAATAATTACTTTGTCGCTGCTATTTTTGCGGCGATAAAGTCTGTATGTGTTACATACAAAAGCCCTGCAACTTTACGTATAACATATTCTTCTTGCGGGTCTATTTCACCATCGGCATACGCTAAGCGCCATAATAGCTCTATAATTTCGATACGTTGCTCAGCGCTGCAATGTTCGTTAATTTGTTTCGAAAACTGAAAATAGTCAATCGCACCATCTAAGCTACTCTCTGCATTACCTGTTAGCTCTTCAACTTCAATATTTGTTAAATTAAAGTACTTTTTTAAGGTTACAGTCAGGGTTTTCTCTTCATTATGTTCAAGTTTGTTATCAGCACGCATTACTTCTATTAATAATGCAGCAACCGCAGTCTTAAAATCATGCGGTTCTATCGTTGGTTGCTGATCATCGAATACAGCAAAAAGCTGTTTTATTTGTTTGAACATCACATAATTCCTGGTTGGGTGTTAGACTAAACTTAATGAAATTGAACTTATATCAACTATTAATGGGTATAAATTTTACAAATTAAAGGATAAATTTTTATGAAAGGATTAAATACACCAAGCTTAATTATTAGCACTGCATTGGTGACCCTTTTAAGCTCAAATACTGCATTTGCTGAAAAAGCCGAAACAGAAAAGCTTTATGATTTTGATAATAAAGTACATTACTATCAAACTAAATTAGGTGACAATAATTACAAACTAGAAATTCAGTCTGATGATTACAAGCACTTCACTAATCAAAGTGTATTTTTATTGCGCCACGCTGATCGTTTATGCCGTGGACAAGCTTTTATGCTTAAAGTGCTTGAAGGCGTGCAAGAGTATGAACGTTTTCCAACCAAACCACGCGCCTATCAACCAGATCTAAATGTTTTACTGCAATGTGAAACAAAAGCCGAAGCTAAAGCTGATGCCAAAAAGACTAAGTAGCACTAGTCTTTATAACCCCAAGGTGCTGATGGTGGAGTAATTGGTTTGGTTAAATCAAAATCCACTTTAAACTCACGCCCTTGGCGAATTAACCGATAAGTAAACACATCGGGATAAATATACATTTGCCACGTGTTTCCAACAGACTGTGCAATCCCTTGCTCTACAAATAACTCTTTAGAGTACTGATCGGCAGGAAACGACTGCATTTGAGCAAACCCAGCATCAAGAGTATGACCACCATACATAGTTGATACGTCGTTAGTGCCATCTTTATGACGATGATCGTGCTTTAAGCTCAAGCCGCTGCCCGTTTTAGTAATAATCCACGTACGTGATGCATCATCACCAACATGAAACGGAACTTGTAACTCAGTGTCGGTACATTTACGTACATGCATAACCAGCTTTTTATCTGCAAATGAGCTTACTCCTTTTGCGTTATCTACTGCTACTTTACCCTCAAAGGCTTTACCACAGTGTTGTGCAATACTATTAAAAAATGCATCGTGAGTAGGAATAGACACCAAAGGTGCTGGTCGTGCAAATACTGCTGATGAGGCAAGTAATAAAGTTGTTGCTGTTAATAATTTCATAAGTCACTCGTTATAATAATTTTTAATACCATAGCGGCTTAAATTAGCTATGGGAAATAACTGCGATAAGCTGTTTTTCTGCTCTGTTTTTCATTAAAGTTAAAAGTGAATGATGAAAATCTTGAAATATCACCTCACCCCATAGTCGTGAATAAACCCCAAAATTAGTATTATCTTGTACTGTGGTTTTTAATGTTAAAAGGGTATTACCGCTGTCGTCTTCACTTAATTGATAACCACCATAAAGTGGAGAAAAGTATTCACCACCAAGTTTAACGTGTTTGTCTAATGCACCATCAGGAATTAAATCTGGGTTTATTTCAAACTTATAAAGCATTTTTTTGTTTGGTTGCCAATCAGTAATTACCTCTTTAAATACAACCCCTTTTTGCCATTTACTTGTACGAACAGCGCCAACACCGCTTGCATTCATACTTGCCTCTAATGGTTTAGGTACACCTATAAACTGGGTTAACGAAAAAGGAATTTCTTGCGGATCTATATAGCTCACATTAGCAAGTTGTTGCCATACAACATCAACGGGGGCGTTAATTGTAATTGAATTTGTTACTTCGTACGTTTTTGATAAATGTAAAAAATTAAGCTCAATTGGCGATAAAGCCAAAGGCAGTAAAGCAACCGATAATAGTGTCGCATTTGATTTACGCGTTGTTCTTTTACGAATAAACCCAGCAAGTACGCCACCTACACTTGAGAAAAACATAAACGCAGGTAATGCCATTGCTACGCAAATACTACCCTCTAACAGAGTAACAATACTTACTAATAAAAATATAAAAATAGGCTGCCATGCTTTCACAATTATCTGGCGATAAGTTAAATTAGGCGTCTCATTGTATTCAAAATGGATTCGAATATAGCCAATGGCAACCGGCACTAAAAACATAAATGAAATTGTAACTAAGCCGCCAAAATTTAACGCTTCACTAAATTCAATAAAAATCCGCATTGATATTCCATAGAGAACACCTAAAAAAATACCAATCGCTTTTGGGGAGATAGAGTCCATTATCTGCTCTTTATTATTTCAATTGCTCAAAAAATAACATTTATGTAATTTCATCACAATAAAAACACCACGACTCAGTTACTTAAATATAAAACTTATAAAAAATCGAGTTAAGTGACTAAAAATGTCCATAAGTACCTTATTAGACTAAAGGATGACTATTAATAAACATGCTAGTTATAGTCTATATAATCATTATTAAATAATATCCAAACTCACGAAAAAACCATAAGACACTGATTAAAATAGTAAAATAACCAACCAAATCATTTTATTACTTTTCACCTACCTATAAATCATTTATTAAACCAAGGTATACAAGACCTTTTGCCTATTCTACATTTACTAAAAGCTGATCTACTCTACTTGCTCAATATTCATTGCTTTAAGAAAAAGCTGTATTTTAATTTTGAGTAGCAACAATGTTGCAGGGGAAAATATGAAAACTACGCCGCAAGATGGCACTCCATCTGAAGCCGAGCAAGTAACGGATGCTCAAACTGCATCCGGTAGCTACGAAAGCCTTCACAAACCCAGCTCCGAGTTTAATAGCCGCGACGAGTATCTTGAACACGAACTGCAAATTATGCAGCCTAAGCGCTGGCGTCCTAATTTACCGTTTAGAGATTACAGATTTGAATTTGAAGACACCATTCCAGCAATGGCAGGCACAATTGGCAAAGTCGTTATGGTGGGTGCTATTGCAGCTACATTTGCGGCACCTCTTGGCTTAAGCGACGCGTTTGTTTTAGAAAACGTACGTTACGAATTATTAATTGTTTCTATTTTTATCATCTTGTTTTCGGGCTTTATTTTACCAACAGCCAACTTAGCCGGTACTCATGGTCCACTTATTCCACTAATCCCTATTGTTGTTGCTGCTGGCGGTCACCCTATGGCGTTTGGTTTACTCATTGGTGCCTTTGGTTTTATTCTGGCCATAACCAAAGGAGGAAGTATGCTCGCGCGCCTAACCAGTAAAGGTGTGTGTGGCGGGCTGCTCATTTATTTAGGGTTTATTGGTACTATTTCGCAAGTTAAAAAGCTGTTTGCTTGGGCAGAAGCCATTGATATGGCACACATTGCATTTATTGTTATTTTAGCCACCATTTTATTGTATGCGCTATTAGAGCACTTTAAAAAACGTTGGTTAGCAGTGCCGTTAAGCTGCCTTATTGGTGGTGTGGTTGCCTTTGCCTTAGGTGCGCCGTTTGAATTTCATACAGCACCAGGTTTACCAAATATGAACCCTGCATACTGGTGGGGTGATAACACGGGTTGGATGCTAGGTTTACCAACACTTGAAAGCTTTGTTGTGGTACTCCCATTTGCTGTGCTCGCCGTTGCCATGTGGTCACCGGATTTTTTAGGTCATCAAGTATTTCAAAAAATAAGCTATCCGCAACGCACCGAAAAAGTACAAATGGATATCGACGATA
This sequence comes from Pseudoalteromonas sp. SWXJZ94C, assembly GCF_015864385.1. NCBI lineage: Bacteria > Pseudomonadati > Pseudomonadota > Gammaproteobacteria > Alteromonadales > Pseudoalteromonadaceae > Pseudoalteromonas > Pseudoalteromonas sp. SWXJZ94C. The sequence goes on along the minus strand of NZ_JADYXF010000014.1, from coordinate 20,257 downwards.
CCATGCTAAGTGCATCGGTTAGACAAACATTTGGCTCACTTGCCGGTGGTGCTAACTTTGCCTCCTCTTGGGGGACTTATATTGTGCCTGCCGCTATTGCTAAGCGCCCTATCCCTGCTGGCGCTATTTTAACAGCATTATTTTGTATTATTGCTGGTTTATGGGGTTACCCTATGGATTTAGCGATTTGGCAGCCTGTATTGTGTGTAGCGCTTATTGTTGGGGTGTTTATCCCGCTACTTGAAGCTGGCATGGAAATGACGCGCGAAGGTAAAACGACGCAATCAGCCGCTATTGTGGTATTTGCTTCGACCTTAGTTAATCCTGCTTTTGGTTGGTCACTTACTATGTTACTTGATAACTTAGGGCTGATTGGCTGTAAAGAGCGCAGTGCTGAGCTAACTAAAATGAGCCGCTGGGTGATTCCACTTATCATGTTTGTGCTACTTACCACTGTAATGGCAATTGTAGGTATGTTACCTGGTATACCGGCGTTAATGGCTGACTTTAGACATTAAGCCTTAGGTACAGATCCTAATATTTACTCATAGAAAAGCACGGCAATTGCCGTGCTTTTTAATTCGTGATTCTTAATTACAGGTTAAGAAATTACTGCCAAGAACGCTCAGTAGCCAGTTGCTTTTCAAACGCATCTATTTGTGAGTTTAGCGTTTCGGTTACACCAATAAAGTCTAAACCACTTAACAAACGCTCTTTTACCTCTTTACTAATATCAAAACTAATTGGTGCAAACTTACTGCTTGTTAGTGTTTGATTTTCAAGATCGATTTCAATGTTAATATCGTCGTGCTGCTCGCTAAGTACAAACAATTGCTCAAGCGTATCGGCAGGTAATGCAATGGCTAGCATTTGGTTGTTACCACAGTTATTAAAGAAAATATCTGCAAAGCTTTCAGCCAAAATTACTTCAAAACCATATTGCTTAAGCGCCCATGGAGCGTGCTCACGAGATGAGCCACAACCAAAGTTATCGCGCGTTAATAATATTTTTGCACCTTGGTAACAAGGGCGATTTAAAATAAAGTCAGGGTTTGGCTCGTCGTTATCTAGGTAACGCCAATCATAAAATAATGCAGCATCAAAACCTTCACGGCTAGTTGATGTTAAAAACTGCTTAGGAATAATTTGGTCAGTATCTACATTGTTTTTATCAAGTGGGGCCATTAAGCCACTAAAAAATACGCTCATTAGGCTTCTCCTCTAATATCAACAAAGTGGCCATGTATTGCAGCGGCTGCAGCCATTGCGGGGCTAACTAAATGGGTACGCCCGCCACGACCTTGGCGACCCTCAAAGTTACGGTTAGAAGTAGATGCACAACGCTTGCCTGCTTCTAGGCGGTCATCATTCATCGCTAAACACATAGAACAACCTGGTTCGCGCCATTCAAAGCCAGCGGCTTTAAAAATATCGGCTAAACCTTCGTCTTCAGCTTGTTTTTTAACTAAACCAGAACCCGGTACAATTAATGCTTCTATGCCGGCTACAACATGTTTGCCTTCAACAATTTTTGCAGCTGCGCGTAAATCTTCAATGCGGCTATTTGTACATGAGCCAATAAATACCGTGTCTACTTTTGCGCTTGATAATTTATCGCCCGCTTTTAAGTCCATGTATTTAAGTGCGCTGCGAATAGCATCGGCTTTAATTAAATCTGGCTCTTTATCTGGATCAGGTATGCACTCATCAACACCAATTACTTGCTCTGGGCTTGTGCCCCAAGTAATTTGTGGCTGAATGTCGTCGGCATTTAGCTCAACAACTAAATCAAAGTGTGCGCCTTCATCTGTTTTTAATGTTTCCCAATATTCAACGGCTGCATCAAAATCTGCGCCTTTTGGTGCAAACGGACGACCTTTTAAGTAATCATAAGTAATTTGGTCAGAAGCAATTAAACCCGCTTTTGCACCCATTTCTATGCTCATATTACATAGCGTCATACGGGCTTCCATTGAAAGCGCTTCAATGCCTGCACCACAAAACTCAGCTACATAACCTGTGCCACCAGCGGTACCTAACTTGCCAATTACCGCCATAATTAAATCTTTAGCCGTAACCGTTGGACGCAATACACCATTAATTTGAATTTTTAACGATTTCGCCTTTTTTTGCTGTAGCGTTTGCGTTGCTAATACGTGCTCAACCTCAGAAGTACCAATACCATGCGCTAATGCGCCAAACGCACCATGCGTAGAAGTATGGCTATCGCCACATACAATGGTTGTGCCTGGCAAAGTAATACCTTGCTCTGGGCCCATTACGTGCACAATGCCTTGGTTAATTGAGTTTAAATCGTAAAGTACAATACCAAACTCTTTACAGTTTTTATCAAGCGCCATTAATTGGTTTTTAGATACTTCGCTTGCGGCATCTAATGAGCGGCTTTTAGTCGATACGTTATGATCCATCGTTGCAAAAGTTTTTTCTGGGCAACGTACAGTACGGTTTTTTTCACGTAGACCTGCAAAGGCCTGCGGAGAAGTAACTTCATGCACTAAATGGCGGTCAATATAAAGTAAGTCGGTTTGCTCGTTTATGCTGGCAACGGTATGTGCTTGCCAAATTTTTTCGTATAACGTTTGGGCCACTTGCTAATTCCCTAATCTGTTTGAGTTGCAGCATAACGGTGCTGCAACTTTAATATGTTATTAAATGCGTGAAACGATGGCTGCTGCCACATCGCTTGTGCTGTAACCTGCATGTGGATATATATCTGGTGTGCCAACGCCTGCTTCTACGGCTTCTGCTACTGCCTTTTCAATTGTGCGAGCAGCTTCGTCTTGCCCTAACGAGTAACGTAGCATTAATGCGGCACTTAAAATTTGTGCTATTGGGTTTGCAACGCCTTTACCTGCAATATCTGGTGCTGAACCGCCTGCTGGCTCGTACAACCCAAAGCCCGATTGATTCAAGCTTGCCGATGGTAATAAGCCCATTGAGCCTGTGATCATGGCGCACTCATCTGACAAAATATCACCAAATAAGTTATCGCAAAGTAGTACGTCAAACTGGCTAGGCTGTTTAACTAACTGCATAGCGGCGTTATCTACATAAATGTAATCTAGGCTTACTTCTGGGTAGTCTTTACTAACTTCGGTTACTACTTCGCGCCATAATACGCTTGATGCTAATACATTGGCTTTATCTACCGACGTTACGTGGTTACTACGTAGTTTTGCCGCTTCAAAAGCAAAGCGTGCAATACGTTCAATTTCTTTTCGTGAGTATGTTTGCGTATCAAATGCAAACTCTTCTGCGCCTTCACCACTGCGGCCTTTTTCACCAAAATAAATGCCGCCAGTTAGTTCGCGCACGCACAAAATATCAAAACCTTTTTCACTAATATCAGCGCGAAGTGGCGACGCTGCACTTAATGCAGGTAATAACTGTGCAGGGCGTAAATTACAAAACAAACCAAAGTGCTTACGAAGCGGCAATAACGATGCACGCTCAGGCTGCTCGTTTGGTGGTAAGTTTTCCCATTTAGGACCGCCTACCGAACCAAATAAAATAGCGTCTGAGTTTTCACATGCAGTAAGTGTACTCTCTGGTAATGCTTTACCAAATTCGTCAATGGCTGCGCCGCCAATTGCATAATGTTCGCGGTTTAGGGTAAAACCAAACTTATTGCTCACAGCATCAAGTACTTGCTCTGCTGCTGCCATTACTTCTGGACCAATACCGTCGCCAGCTAATACTGCAACGCTGTAGTTTGTTTTACTCATCCTGCTTTCCTTTGTTGTTTTAAATCAGACACTTTTTGTGCACGATAAATTAAGTTATAAACACGGATCATGGCGCGTACCGACGCTTCAACCACATCCGCTGCAATGCCCGCACCGTGGTAAGGTCGACCATCGTATTTAGCTATAATATTTACTTGGCCTAATGAGCTTGCACCTTGACCTGTCGCTTCTAAGTTATATTCAATCATTTCAACGCTCATACCGGTTAAGCGCTCAATAGCTGCAAACGAGGCTTCTACTGGACCATTACCTGTCGCGGCCTCTTGTTTAGCTTCGCCATCAATTCGCATTCCAATCGTAGAACTTGCTACCGATTGTGAGTTAGAGGCTGAGTTAACAAATTCTAATTGGTATTTTTCGTCTTTGTCGTTAATTTGATTAAAGTAAATCATCGCCTCAAGGTCGTAATCGTATACTGTGCCTTTTTGGTCAGCCAATTCGATAAAGCTTTTATATAAGCCATCCATATCGTAATCAGATTTTTGATAGCCTAACTCTTCTAAGCGATGCTCAATAACATGACGACCCGAACGCGAAGTCATATTTAATTGGTTGCTTGGCACACCAACGCTTTCTGGCGACATAATCTCATAAGTATTTTGCGCTTTTAATACACCGTCTTGGTGAATGCCAGAACTATGTGCAAAGGCGTTTTCGCCAACAATTGCTTTATTTGGCTGTACTGGCATATTACAAATTTTAGCCACTTGGCGAGATGCGCGGTAAATTTCTTCACTTTTAATATCGGTATATACTTTTAAGTGGTCGTGGCGCATTTTCATGATCATCGCCACTTCTTCAAGCGAGCAGTTACCAGCACGCTCACCAATGCCATTAATAGTACACTCAATTTGACGTGCTCCGGCTTGCACTGCAGCTACTGAGTTTGCTACTGCTAGGCCTAAATCGTTATGGCAATGCACACTTAAGCGCGCTTTATCAATATTTGGCACGTTATTCATTAAATGGCGGATCATAGCGGCGTATTCGTCTGGCGTTACAAAACCAACGGTGTCTGGCAAGTTAATAGTTGAAGCTCCGGCATTAATTGCCTGCTCAACAATTTTACATAAATCCCAATGCGGCGTACGACCGGCATCTTCACACGAAAATTCAACATCATCAGTATAGTTACGTGCCAATTTAATTGATTTAACAGCCATTGCCGTTGCATCGTCTAAGCTCATACGTAATTTATGTTCAAGGTGCAAAGGGCTTGTAGCAATAAAAGTATGAATACGGCTTTGCTGAGCTGTGCGAAGTGCTTCGCCACAGGCTTCAATGTCTTTAGCAACTGAGCGTGCCAAACCACAAATAATCGGGCCTTTTACTTCGGTTGCAATACGTTGCACCGAGCGAAAATCAGCAGGGCTCGAAACCGGAAAACCCACTTCCATCACATCCACATTCAAGCGGCTAATTGTATGTGCTAATTGAATTTTATCATCTTCAGTAAGGCTTGCTTTAAGCGCCTGTTCGCCATCACGTAAGGTGGTATCAAAAATCCATACTTTATCTTGCTCTTGCATAACTGCCCCTCATTCCTATGTTACCCAAATTTCAATTAATCCCAGCCGCGAGATAAAAAAAACCCCGCAATTGCGGGGTTTTTAGTGTTCAACTCGATGCAAACACACTAATCCCCGCTTACTTGCCATAGCAGTAAGAGGTTAAGTTTTGGTGTAATTAAACGAATAATATGCATCTTGTTTTCTTGTGTGTGTGTTCAGCGAAACCCATTTTTAACATTACAAAGCGCTGGGCGCAAGCATAAAAATTCCAATAAATAGATTTAAAAGCGATTCAAAAAGGTTTTATTATGCAAAATAGAAGTGGTTTATAGATTTTTTTTACAGCATACATCAATGAAATGTTTAAATTAATAAGCACTGTAAAGCACAGTGCTTATATTAGCTTTTTGCTATTATTTTAAACTATATCTCTTTAGTGCTTTCTCTTACGTAATGCGACGCACCACGCGTAATGTAACGCAGTTGCCAAATAACACGTTCAACAAGTTCATCGCGCTGCTGCCCTTCTATATCAAGCGCTTCGGCGCCAGCATTAAATACGAGCGTCACCATGGCCTCTGACTGAATATATGCATGCATAGCGTTGCACTTAGTTTCACTCTCTAAATAATGGGCAAGCTCTAAAATAAAATGTTTAATTTCTCGAGCTACAGCAGCCCTAAATGCTTTAGAGGTACCAGAGCGTTCTCGCAATAACAATCTAAATTGGTTGCTTGAATTATCAATAAACTCCATAAAAGTAACCACTGAGGTATTTATAACACTGCCGCCATCGTTTGCTATGCGCCTGCGCGCTTGACGCATAAGTTGACGAAGGGTTAAACCCGCTTCATCTACCATGGTTAAACCAAGCTCATTCATGTCTTTAAAATGACGATAAAATGAAGTTGGAGCAATACCTGCTTCTCGCGCCACTTCCCGTAGGCTTAAATTCGAAAAACTATGATCTGCGCTTAGCTGATTAAATGCCGCTTGAATTAACGCCTGTCGTGTTTTTTGTTTCTGTTGCGCTCTAACACCCGACATCAACAGCTCCCTGAATAATTTTATGTGAATATTTAGTGATTTTAACTCAATTCCCCAGTCTAATACTTGACGACGAGAGTTTGAAATACTATTTTAGCTTACAGTTGTACGCTGAGATTGAGACTTATGAATAAACCACCGATTATTTGGACAAACGTCCTATTTTTTAGCCTTACCTTTTTGGCGGCTATTACACTTGTTCCTTGGTATGGCATTAGCTACGGATTTACCAGCGCACATTGGATTGCTTTTGTAGGCTGCATGTTTTATGCGGGCCTATCTATTACTGCTGGTTACCATCGACTATGGGCACACAAAACTTATAATGCACACCCAGCAGTTGAATTTATTTTTGCGCTTGGCGGTGCTTTTGCACTGCAAAACAGTGCGCTGCATTGGAGTAGCGATCACCGTATACACCATGGCCAAGTTGACGACCCAATAAAAGACCCTTACGCCGCCACTAACGGTTTTTGGTACAGCCATATTGGCTGGATGTTACGTGACTACCAAGGCGATAGCTATAACGACTATACTAATTGTCGTGATTTACAACGAAATAAAATCGTTATGTGGCAACACAAGCACTACTTAAAGCTTGCTATTGCTATGAACGTAGGCTTGCCGCTTGCACTTGGTTTATTAGTTGGTGATGTGTGGGGTATGTTAATTCTTGCAGGTTTACTACGTTTAGTACTGAGCCAACATTTTACCTTTTTTATTAATTCGGTTGCACATATTTGGGGTTCTCGCCCATACACCGAAAAAAATACGGCACGCGATAACGGCTTTTTAGCGTTATTTACGTACGGCGAGGGTTATCATAACTTTCACCATATTTTTGCAAGTGACTACCGTAACGGCATTAAATGGTTTCATTACGACCCAACTAAATGGATGATCCGCTCTTTAGCTGCTGTTGGTTTAGCCAATAAATTAAAGCGCACACCTGTTGAACGTATCGAAAAAGCAAAGGCCGAAACGCTAATGAGTAGGACGCAAACGCGTCTTGCAAAATTGCCTTTAGCCCAAGATAAGCTTACATTACTACAACAAGAGTACGATTTACTGCTGAAAAAACTGCAAAATTACTGTTCATTACAAAAACAAGTGTTAGAAGTTAAAAAAAATAACATGGCAAAGCAGTGCGAACAGTCGGCATTAATGACACAATATCACGAGCTGGAAGCCGCTTGGGAAAATCAAAAACAAGCATGGCTAGCACTTAATGCGAGGTTATTAAAAGCCTCTTTTAATTAATCTAGGAGTGGCAGTGGCCAAACAACCAGAACAAAAAAAAGTACCCGTGACATACCAATACGACGCAATTATTATTGGCACGGGTCCTGGCGGTGAAGGTACCGCCATGAACCTTTCAAAAAATGATAAAAAAGTAGCCGTTATTGAACGCCAAGAAGCCGTTGGTGGTGGTTGTGTTCATTGGGGAACTATTCCTTCAAAAGCACTTCGTCATTCTGTTAGTCGCTATATCGAATATAAAGCAAACCCTTTGTTTAATATTGGCGAGCGTCCTAGCCGTTTAACATTCCCTGATATTTTACGTCATGCTAGTTCGGTTATTTCTAAGCAATCTAATTTACGTAGTAGCTTTTACGATCGTAACCGTATTCATATGTTTCAAGGTGATGCGAGCTTTGTCGATAAGCATACGATTGAAATCAAAAGAAATGATGGTTCAACCGAGCGACTTACCGCTAAAACAATAGTAATAGCAACAGGATCACGCCCTTACCGACCGCCAGAAGTTGATTTTACGCATTCACGTATTTACGAAAGCGATACAATTTTAGGTCTTAAGCACGACCCTCACCGCGTACTTATATACGGTGCTGGTGTAATTGGTTGTGAGTATGCTTCTATATTTAAAGGCCTAGGCGCTAAGGTTGATTTAGTTAATACACGCGACCGCCTGCTTGCTTTTATGGATGCTGAAATATCTGATGCACTTAGCTATCACTTTTGGAACAGCGGTATTGTTATCCGTCATAACGAAGAGTTTGATCGAATCGAAACACGTGACGACTGCGTTATTATGCATTTAAAATCAGGCAAACGCGTAAAAGCTGACTGTATTTTATTTGCTAATGGTCGTACTGGTAATACAGATACACTAAACCTTGAAGCCATTGGTTTAAAAGCCGATAGCCGTGGCCAATTAAAAGTTAACGAAACATACCAAACAGAAATCGATAACGTTTACGCTGTAGGTGATGTAATTGGCTACCCAAGCCTTGCAAGTGCTGCGTTTGATCAGGGTCGTATAGCTGCTGATGCAATTGCATGTGGCAACTGTGACGACAGACTAATTGTTGATATTCCAGCCGGTATTTATACCATTCCAGAAATGAGCTCTGTAGGTAAAACAGAGCAAGAACTTACAGCCGCTAAAGTACCGTATGAAGTAGGTCGTGCTCAGTTTAAACACCTTGCACGCGCGCAAATTGCAGGAACTGAAGTAGGTAGTTTAAAAATACTATTTCACACCGAAACCAAAGAAGTACTTGGCGTGCATTGTTTTGGCGAGCGAGCGTCTGAAATTGTTCACATTGGTCAAGCCATTATGGAACAAAAAAATGGTGGCAATAATATCGACTACTTTGTAAATACCACATTTAACTACCCAACCATGGCTGAAGCCTACCGTGTTGCGGCATTAAATGGTTTAAATCGCTTATTTAAGTAGGTTATTAAGTAAGGTTTTTTAAAGCCCTTTATAAATAGATAACAAAAAGCCCGCTAATTAGCGGGCTTTTTACTTTTAAACAGTTGTACAAAGCTTGTTTAAATAGCTATTACTTATGGTACTTAGCACTTAGCTCATGTACTGCATTAATGAATACACCGGCATTTTCAGGGTCTACATCTGGTGTAATACCGTGGCCTAAGTTAAACACGTGGCCATTGCCCGTACCAAAATCTTCTAAAATAGTGCCTACTTCTTGGCGAATACGCTCTGGTGTACCATGTAACATAGATGGGTCCATATTACCTTGTAGAGCAACTTTATCACCAACACGGCGCTTAGCGTCGCTGATATTAATAGTCCAATCAAGACCGATTGCATCACAACCTGTTGCTGCAATAGCTTCAATCCATTGACCACCATTTTTAGTGAACAAAGTAACCGGTACTTTACGACCATCGTATTCACGAATTAAGCCATCAACAATTTTATGCATGTATTGCAGTGAAAATTCGTTGTAATCGCGCGGGCTTAATACACCACCCCATGAGTCAAATACCATTAGCGATTGTGCGCCAGCTTTAATTTGAGCATTTAAGTAATCGATTACTGAATCAGCTAACTTATCTAGTAATAAATGAAGTGTTTGCGGCTCTGCAAACGCCATTTTTTTAATTTTACCAAATACTTTACTGCTTCCGCCTTCAACCATATAAGTTGCTAGTGTCCACGGAGAACCCGAAAAACCAATTAATGGAACTTCACCTTTAAGCTCTCGACGAATAGTGCTTACTGCGTTCATTACGTAGCCAAGCTCATCGGTAGGGTCTAACTTTGGAATTTTTTTAACATCAGCTAGCGATGAAATTGGTCGTTCAAACTTAGGACCTTCGCCAGTTTCAAAGTAAAGACCTAAGCCCATAGCATCTGGAATCGTTAAAATATCACTAAATAAAATAGCAGCATCTAACGGGTAACGGCGTAATGGCTGTAGTGTTACTTCACACGCAAGCTCAGCATTTCGACACAGGCTCATAAAATCGCCCGCTTGTGCACGTGTAGCGCGGTATTCTGGTAAGTAGCGTCCTGCTTGGCGCATCATCCATACCGGAGTTACATCTACTGGCTGTTTTGCTAGTGCACGTAAATAACGGTCGTTCTTTAATTCGCTCATGGCGTAAATAATCCTAAGGCTTGTATAAATTGTACAAGATTATACCACCATATTCACCGCCCCTCTATTGCTTAGGGACGAAAACAACCTTACCTAGAGGCAGATCAATAAAATTTGAGGTTTTAATCTATTTTGGTTATAAAACAAGCAAACAAACCATAACATTTAAAACTTCTTGTTAATATGTTTGCAACATCACAAAAACCTTGTTATTGTTCATCCCGCGTTAACAAAAACAATAATAAAAATCTTAAAACAATAAAAATAATAGTTTTAAAATAATAACAATAAAAATCATCTCATAAAAATAAGAAAGCTTGTTATAACAAGTCACTGAAAGAAATTAGACCACCTTAATCGGTGGTTTTTTCTTGCCCGCAATAAACTTTTTAGTAATAAAAACTAAATAAATTACACCTCTTTTAGAACATCTATTTACTTGTTGATATACAGGCAAATTAAATATATCTTGATGTACATAAACTTATTATATTCTAATTGAAAGACCAACCCAGCTAGGAGAACAGTTATGCTGACGCGTGTAGAAAAAGCTCAACAAAAATGGGGTGGTAGCCACACTGTAATCGACAAATGGTTAAACGAACGCCAAGATCTCATTGTGCTTTTTTGTAAAATGGCAGGCTTTTCTCCATACGACAAGAAAGAACATGCTTTACCAGAGCCTGCGCAAATTGAATCTTTTTGCCAAATTTTAATGGATTATTTATCTGCAGGTCATTTTGAAATTTACGATGATATTGCCAAAGCTTGTGAAAATAAAGGTGTGCAAAGCCAAGCACTTGCCAACGACATTTACCCGCGCATATCAAACACTACAGATGTAGCTCTAGATTTTAATGATAAATATGCTGAAGTTAATAAAGATGATTTATTAAAAGATTTTGATAACGATTTATCTGTTATTGGCGAAGCATTAGAAGCACGCTTTGCATTGGAAGATGAGCTTATTGATAACTTATTTTCTAATCATACTGATTAATACATGCGCCATACACTTAGCCTAAATTATGGTTATGTGTAAAATGCATTAAAAAAGGGACCTTAGGTCCCTTTTTGCAAATATAGGCTAAATAAATTTTAGCTTATATTATAATTACTCTTCAGTAGCTGCGTCAGCATCAGCTTGAATTTCTAGTAATTCAACTTCAAATACAAGTGTTGAATTAGCTGGAATTTTACCTAAATCACGGTCACCGTAAGCAAGTTCAGAAGGAATAGTAAACTTGTACTTAGAGCCAACAGGCATAAGTTGTAAACCTTCAGTCCAACCAGCAATAACGCGGTTAAGAGGGAAAGTTGTAGGTTCATTACGTGCGTAAGAGCTATCAAACTCGGTACCATCTAGTAAAGTACCTTTGTAATGTACTTTAACTACATCAGTAGCTACTGGCTTTTCGCCATCGCTTTCGCTAAGTACTTCATACTGCAGACCAGACTCAGTTACTGTAACACCTTCTTTTTTAGCATTGTCAGCTAGGTATTTAACGCCCGCTTCTTTACTTTTTTCAGACTCTACTTTCGCTTTTTCTTCTTGCTTAGTACGTACTGTTGTATCTAGCGTTGTTAATAATTCACGAATTTTTTCTTCGTCAATTTGTGCTTTATCAGCAAGTGCATCTTCAAAACCACGGATTAAAAGCGCTTGATCAAGTTCAATACCAAGCTCAGATTTATCTGCTAGGTCTTTATTTAAAAAGTTACCTACAGATGCACCAATACCGTATGCTTGTTGCTGTTCAACAGTGTCTAATTTAACGTCTGCTTGTTCTTTTTTTGCTTCTTGATTACAAGCTGTAAGCGCTAAAACTGACGCTGCAATCAATGACAATCTAATCGTCTTTTTCATTTTAAATCTCCGACACACTTTGCAGTTGTCATTTAATGTATTATTACTAGTTAAAGATTAACTGCCTACATGATAGGCTGCTTGTTTAATAACTAAATTCTGCGTTGTTAGCTAAACTAAAAACATACCCAGTGCTTAGACAAACAACCTAGGCATTTAACGCGACCTAGTCTAACCTCTCAGTCACTAAGAGTTAAGGGGAAATACCTGTAATATGTCGATATTTCGTACTTTTTTAATCATATTTAGCTGTTTTTTAGCCACCGCCTGTACCGACAAAAAGCAACAGGCTGTAGCAAGCTACGAACATGCAGCAAAAGGTGCATTTTCGTCAGCACTATCAAACGATGGTAAATACAGTTTAATATCCTCTATCAACCATGGGGTCGCCCTGTGGGATAATCAACAGCAAGTGCTAAAATACCAGTGGTTTCAGCAACAAGATCAAGACAGTTTGGTATACGCTGTTGCCATTGCATTTGATAATAGCGTTGCCGTTACCGCCGAAAAAACCACCTTCGCCGTATGGGACATAATAACCGGAGCTAATAAGGGTTATTACAAAATACAAGAATCGAGTATTCGCGATATTGCTATTAGCGACCAAGGTCGTAGTGTTTTATACGGTCGCAGCGACGGCGTAGTTGTATTTGTAAACCTTGAAACAGGTAGACGAATACAATTTTTAGGTCATCAAGATAAAATAAATACCGTTGACCTATCTCCTAACGGACGCTTTGCTTTAAGTGGATCAAACGACTATGTCGCTTATTTTTGGGATACACGTACCGGACAAGTAATTCATCGTTTTAATCATCCTACTCGCGTTACCCAAGTTACACTTGACCCACAAGGTCGCTACGCATTTACGGCAGATAGTATGGCACAAGCAAATGTATGGAAGCTGACTACAGGTGATCTTGTAAGCAAACTGAAGTATATTGCGCGTCAGAAAATTTTTACTGCTGTGCGTTTTAACGAACAAGGCACTTTGCTTGCAACCGGCTCGCCAAATAAGCGCGTTGATTTGTGGCAAATACCAAGCGGTGAAAAAATTCAAACTTGGCAGGTTACCCCGCGCGAAGGCAGTAAGCCTAAATCGGCGGTGGTGCTAGATGTGACATTTACAGATAACGGTAAATCGTTGTTAACCGAAAGCTCCAGCGGTATCGCAGAGCGATTTATTATACGAGAGAATAATGAACACAATTGAACATCGCTTAATGGAACTTGAAGCCAAAGTGGCTTTTCAAGATGAGACGATTGAAGTCTTAAATGATGAAATAAAAGTGCACCAGCAACTTTTAGCGAAAATGAAACGCCAAACCGAGCTGCTAGCAGAGAAAATTAAAGAGTCGCAGTCATCATCGTCTATGATGTCTGAAGCACCTGAGCCGCCTCCGCCGCATTACTAAAACAAGTAAAAGTTAGGCAATAAAAAACCGGGTTAGTCGCCCGGTTTAAACACACCAATTACTTGTTCAAATTGACGAGTAGATGCCTGAACAGCGTTATCTGGTTGCGCCATTTTATGACCACACTCAACACACTCTACTTTTTCAACATCATGTTCTCTGTAAAGCATCATAGTATCCATGGCTTTGCAGTCAGGGCACGATGCACCAGCAATAAATCGCTTTTTTTTTCTCACAACATTTTTCCTGTGGTTTGAACTACCGCTATTTTATCGTATAACTTCACTTGTTGATACGCTTGATAAGAGCATTAAGTTCTATGGTATGATAACGCCAACTTAACAAGGGCACAGTAAAGTAACGCATTCATGATCCAAATATCAGAAATAGAACTACTTCGTGGCGGAAAAGCCTTATTAAAAAACGCATCAGCTACGTTATTCCCAGAGCACAAAGTAGGCCTTGTTGGCGCTAATGGCTGTGGAAAATCAACGTTATTTGGTTTATTAAAATCTGAATTGCAACTCGATGCCGGTAATTGCAACATTCCAAAAGATTGGTCTATTGCCTCAGTAAAGCAAGAAACCCCTGCCCTTGAAATAAGCGCAATTGATTATGTACTGCAAGGTCACCCAGAATACTACGCTATGCGAATAGCACTGCGTGAGGCCGAGCAAAATAACGACGGCGACACACAAGCCAAAGTACATATTCAGCTTGAAAACATTAAAGGCTACAGCATTGAATCAACCGCAGGTGAGCTATTACACGGCTTAGGCTTTGCTAATAACCTTATAGAAAACCCTGTAAGCTCGTTTTCGGGTGGTTGGCGTATGCGTTTAAACCTTGCCCAAGCATTGATACGCGACGCCGATTTACTACTTCTCGATGAGCCAACAAACCATCTTGATTTAGATGCCGTTTATTGGCTTGAACGCTTTTTACGCGCTTACACAGGCACCCTTGTACTTATATCGCATGACCGTGAGTTTTTAGATGCAGTGGTTGATCAAATTTGGCACGTAGATAAGCAACTTATTAATGTGTACAAAGGTAACTACTCGCAGTTTGAGCGCCAAAAAGCAGAGCGTTTACTACAACAACAAGCGATGTTTGATAAGCAACAAGATCAAATTGCACACCTTGAGCAATTTATAACGCGCTTTAAAGCAAAAGCCAGTAAAGCTAAACAAGCACAAAGCCGTGTAAAAGCGCTTGAACGCATGGAAAAACTAGCGCCGGCACATGCCGACTCCCCGTTTAACTTTGAGTTTGCAGATCCAAAAGCATTACCAAACCCACTAATGACAATAGATAAAGCCAAAGCGGGTTATGGTGACGTCACTATTTTAAATAATATAGAGCTAAACCTAGTACCAGGTAGCCGAATTGCTTTACTTGGCCGAAATGGCGCGGGTAAATCAACGTTAATTAAATTGCTTTCTGGTGATTTAGAGCCGCAAGCTGGCGAAGTTATTCAGCATCACGGATTAAATATTGGTTACTTTGCGCAGCATCAGCTTGAATCTCTTGATTTAAAAGCCAGTGCAATAACGCATATACAACGACTCGATCCAAAAGCCACTGAGCAATCACTACGTGACTTTTTAGGTGGTTTTGCCTTTATTGGCGATAAAGCACTTGAGCCTGTAGCCCCATTTTCGGGCGGCGAAAAAGCACGTTTAGTACTTGCCATGTTGGTATATCAAAAACCAAATTTATTACTACTCGATGAGCCGACTAACCACCTTGATTTAGAAATGCGCCATGCACTTGTTATGGCACTACAAGGGTTTGAAGGCGCTATGGTTACCGTATCGCATGATCGCCATATGCTTAAAAATACCGCCGATGAGTTTTACCTTGTAGATGACGGCAAAGTGACCCAGTTTGGTTATGACTTAGACGCGTATTATCAATGGCTACTTAATGCGAATAAAGAAGCGGTTAAAGCGCAGCAAAACGACGACCCTAAAGTAAACCCAGGTGTTAATCGTAAAGAGCAAAAGCGCTTAGAGGCTGAGTTTAGAAAAGCCATTCAGCCACTTAAAAAGCAAATTGAAAAGCTTGAAAAGCAACTCGATAAATTTACCGCCGAATTAAGTGAAGTGGAAGTGACCTTAGGTGATAACGAACTGTACAACGACGACAACAAAGCCAAGCTTAAAGAGTTATTAGCCAAGCAAGCAACCCTTACGCCTAAGCTTAACGACGTTGAAGAAGAGCTACTTATGGCACTTGAAGAAATGGAAGAAAAAGAGCAGGCATTTGCTGATGAACTTGCTCAATAGCGACCATTTTTGGCAGTTTGCGTGCATCTTGTACGCAAAGCCTGATCAACAAACAACCTTGCTGGCACTACAAAACCAGCAAGGAAAAAACGTTAATTTATGCTTATTGCTACTTTATTTAGACTCATTAAATTTAAGTATTAATACCCAACAGCTAAATGAGTTAACGCAAGTAGTTAGTGAATTTGATACTCATGCATTACAACCTCTGCGCGCTGCTCGTAGCTATTTAAAAGCTAATCAGCATACAATAAGTGACTACGCCACAATACGCGCAGAGTTACTGAGCGCCGAGCTAAAGCTTGAAAAACAACAACAACATATGTTGATTTCAGCAGTAAATGAGTTTGAATTGATCGAACATTCAGAACCGAATAATATTGAGCTATATGTGAAAGCCACTTAGGCTGTGAGTTTTTATACCCTCTTCCACTTCTTATTGTCTTTTCTTTGTGCAAAAAACCTTTAGGTGTTTTATTCACAAAGAGGTTAAAAGCGCTAAGATTTTAAAGAAAATACAAAAAATCATAGATTACGATCAATTCATTATTTAAAGCGCAAACTTCTCTGTGCTCTCAGTGGTAATAGCTTATTAGCCCTTAAAACATGATCTAAATCAACTTAGCTTCGCTCCTACATCTGCTTAAGTAAATAACTTGATCTCGATCACGTTACATTCTGTAAACACCACCTATGATTAACCCATCAGCAACGAGGGGAACAACTCATGAACGTATTCTTTAGAGACTTTTTTACAGACCCAGTTTTATTTATGTCTTTTGGATTTTTAACTATTGTTGTTTCTCTATGTATCTTTTTTGCTTTTTTCTTTCTTAAAAAGATACACGATGCAGAAGTTCCTGAATAAAATTAAGCACGACGCACAAAGCGCCTTATCTGTTACTGATTAGGCGCTTTTTATTCTTTTTGGTACACTAGCGATTCGTTTTTGCAAAGTGTGTAGTACAAACATGATCCCACAGTTTAAACCCGCATGGTGGATGACTAATCGTCACGTTCAAACCATAATGCCGCGTTTTTTCCGCCCATTTCATCATACTCGCTACGAACTTGAGCAGCTTGATACACCCGACGGTGATTTTATTGAGCTTGCCTGGTCACTTCCACACAACGAAACGGCTCCACTTGCAATTGTGCTTCATGGTCTTGAGGGCAATATTAATAGCTTTTATGCCAAAGGCATGATGAAAGCATTAAAAAAACAAGGTTATGCAGTCGTGCTTATGCACTTTAGAAACTGCTCAACCGAAGTTAATCGCCTACCACGTGCTTATCATAGTGGTGACACCGCCGATTTATCTTTTTTTATTAATCATCTAAAGCAGCAATATCCAAATAGACCTATGGTTGCCGTTGGCTTTTCTCTTGGCGGTAACGTACTTGCTAAATACCTAGGTGAACAAGCACAAGCATGCCCTTTAAATGCCGCTGCGGTGGTATCTGCTCCTTATGACTTGTCGTCATCAAGTGATGTAATACGCAAAAGTTTAGGTAAAATTTATCAAAAATATCTGCTCGATCGAATGAAAAAATCGATGCAACGTAAACTTCCACAAATTAAGCAGCAAATATCGATAACTACCGATCAATTAATGGAAATTGACGACTTGTTAGAATTTGATAATCAGCTAACAGCTCCATTGCATGGTTTTGAAAATGCACATGACTATTATCGCCAAGCTAGCGCTATGCCATACTTAAAGCACATTGCTGTTCCTACATTAATTATTCACGCAAAAGATGACCCAATGCTTTCTATTAAAGCGGTGCCTAGTAGGCAAGATGTGAGCGAGCATGTTACGCTGCGCATCTCAGAAAAAGGCGGTCACGTTGGTTTCATTAGTGGAAAAAATCCGTTTAAGCCTATTTTTTGGTTAGAGAAAGCCGTACCCAGTTATTTTGGGGAACATGTTTTAAATAAAGCGAGTAAAAAGCAGTAATGATCATCCCTTTTGAACAACTCGATAAAGATACGCTATACAACTTAATAGAAAGCTATGTTTTACGTGAAGGCACTGACTACGGTGAAGTAGAGGCAAGCATTGAATCAAAAGTAAACCAAGTTAAGCTGCAGCTTAAAAATGGTGAAGCGATGGTGTTTTTCTCAGAATTACATGAGTCGGTAACCATTATTTCAAAAGGCGAATTTAAAGCTCTGCAAAGTGAAGAGCATCAAGCGCAGTCGTTTGATTAGTGCACAACACTTGTAACTTTTGAATTGAACGTACACAATGGCTTTTTACCCAAAGAGCCAAAACATGATAAAACTCAGCACTCTAGTGGTAGCCGTATCACTAGCATTAACTAGCCAAGCCCAAGCAGAACAAACAATAACAGCATCTGAAAAGGCAATTAAACTGGCTAAAGACACCATTTTAATTGATACCCATATTGACGTACCTTATCGAATTCATGAAAGCTGGGTTGATGTAACAAAAGCAACTAATGATGGCGATTTTGACTACCCTCGCGCAGTAAAAGGCGGCTTAAATGCCCCATTTATGTCGATTTATATTCCAGCGCATTTAGAATTTGAAGGTAAAGGAAAAAGCTACCAATTAGCTAATCAGCTTATTGATAGTATGGAAGCTATTGTACAACGTGCCCCCGATAAATTTGCTATAGCAAGCTCAACTAAAGATATAGAAGAGCAATTTAAACAAGGTAAGCTGTCTATAGCTATGGGTATGGAAAATGGCTCTCCTATTGAAGGGGATATGAAAAACCTTCAGCATTTTTACGACCGTGGTATTCGTTACATAACACTCGCGCATTCACAAAGTAACCATATTTCTGACTCATCTTACGATATTCGCCGAAAGTGGAAAGGCTTAAGTCCATTTGGTAAAAAGCTTGTCACTGAAATGAATAATGTTGGTATGTTAATCGATGTATCACACATCTCTGATGATGCGTTTTATCAGGTAATGGAGCTATCTAAAACTCCAGTTATCGCTTCACATTCATCGCTTCGTAAATACACTCCAGGCTTTGAGCGTAATATGAACGACGACATGCTATTGGCACTTAAAGAAAATGGCGGCGTTATTCAAATCAACTTTGGTTCAAGCTTTGTTACTGCTAAAGCAGGCTCTTGGGGAAAACAGCTAAAAAGTAAAAAAGAAACGGTAAAAAAAGAAGGTACTAAACTAGCTAAAGATTTTGATGCAGCATACCGCGCTAAAAATCCATATCCATTTGCAAGTCTTGAACAAGTGCTTGATCATATTGATCACGTAGTTGAGCTGATTGGTATAGATTATGTAGGTATTGGCTCTGATTATGACGGAGTTGGCGACTCATTACCTATAGGCTTAAAAGATGTATCTAGCTACCCTAACCTTGTCCAAGGTTTAATGGATAGAGGCTATAGTGATAAAGATATTAAAAAAATCTTGAGTGGAAATACGTTAAGGGTATGGAAACAAGCTGAAGAGTACGCGAAAAAGCATTAAAGCTGTCAGCGGTGTAACTTACTCTAATATGTAAGCGCAAAAACCTGCGCTTACATTAATAATGGTGAGACTTAAGCCTTTTTAAAGCACTGTGAATAATTAAGTTTATATGTTGATTTATTTTTTCTTCTTTTGAATTTGGTTCATCAGCTATTGAGTGATGCTCACGCAGCTCTCTCGGACTATATTTAAATCCGTGAAATTCCCTACGAGAACCCGGCCCCGACCAACAGCTCAGATATTCGCATACACCAACTAATTGATTTGATTCTTCTTCAGTTAAGAAATTATTTGCTCTACCATGATCTTGAATAAAGGAAAGTAAAATATCATGCTCTTCTGATAATTTGTCAGAAGATAAAAAGTTAGACCAAAGCTTCCCATAGCCTTCGCCGTTTTCACTTTCTATTTGTATAAGATCCTTTAACTCATAAAGTTTCAAAGAAAGACTTCCTGTTAATTGAAATTTAGCAAAGTTGTTGGATTCTTTAGCTACTTTTAGCGAGTTTTTGGCAATTCGCCAAGTAAGGAAAGCAATAAACAAAGTGATAATTGCTGTAGAGCAGGTCACTAATTCTACAATACTTAATTCCATATAACCCCTCTGTAATATTGGTAAATAAATTAATATAAAAAACAGTGATAAGTCCCAAATAGGACATTTTCTATCTATTTTTTCAAGGTAGTTAAAAAAAGGGTCCAAATTAATTCCTTTTTATTTTATTGCTACAGCTTTACTCTAAAAGCTTCTTTAGGATGCCCAAAACCGCCTTGTTTGGCAAATAATACCACAAAGAGTCTTCCCCTCGGGTTTCGTAAAACTCAACCCAAGCTACGGTAATAAAGCTATACCTAGGAGCAAATCACTTTCTTCAGGCATTAAAAAAGGCCACCTAAGTGACCTTTTTCTAACAATTAACTTTAAAGTTAATAATTACGCTACGATAGTTGCTACAACACCAGCACCTACAGTACGACCACCTTCACGGATAGCAAAACGAAGAC
>NZ_JADYXF010000138.1:0-951 GCF_015864385.1 Pseudoalteromonas sp. SWXJZ94C | reverse complement strand
TTTTTTCACCCAAATTTGTATGCAAATAGCATAACATTTCTTTCTTAATGGGTGGCCAAAATTACTTTACCACTACAGAGTGCTAGTGACTTATTTAATGGATGAAATGAAAATAACCCGACGATAAAAGATATATTCTTAACCTAAAAATTAAATTTTATAGCACAGTTTTATTTGTTCAATTAGAGTGGCTGTCTGGTTTAATTGTGGGTAAACCTGCAATTTATACTTATGAAACGGATGAGCTAGGGCGTACTATAAGAGTTAAAGGCAAGCTCGAAAAGTCAGAGATTAAAGACCAAAAAATAAGGGATAAAAAGCATCGCAGTGCCAAGCAGAGCAGCTATGGCGGTGATGACCCTAACTATGATGGAGGCCATCTAGTTGGCACATTGTTCCAAGGTCCAGCAGAAAAAATAAACTTAGTACCCCAACTAAAAGACCAAAATCGTTATGGTGGATGGCGAAAAATGGAAAGAAAGTGGGCAGAGCATTTGGAAGAAGGTAAAGTTGTTGAGGTGGAAATATTGATAGAATATTCAGATGATGGGATAACTCCAGAATCTTTGTTTGGTAACTATGTAATAGGTAATGGAAACCCAATTCCGTTTGAATTTGATAATTAAGGAATAATAAAGTGTTTGAAACAATTGATGATATATACAACCATATTGGGCAAGCGATGTTTAATGCTCTTCCCGAACAATGGGAAAAGGCTTGGTTTGAAGTTTTATTATTAAATCCTGATGGAGCAATTCAATCTAATCAGGAATACATTTTAAATAACAAAAAATTCAATTTTGATACAAATATCATAAATGGAGTTGCTAAAAATGCAAAATGTGGAAAAGCTTTCTGTGCGCTTTATCACCTTATGCAAAAGGATGAAGATGATGTGCCTTGGAATAAAGCGCGTTTTGAAATAACTTCTGAAGGTGATTTTTCAATTGA
>NZ_JADYXF010000137.1:0-993 GCF_015864385.1 Pseudoalteromonas sp. SWXJZ94C | reverse complement strand
TCGACGGTGAATTGCTTGAATTAATTCAACAAGTGCATACTCGGCTTCACTGTTTGTGGTAGAGCACTGACGCATTAAAGATACAGGAAACTTCGCTAAACTATCCATCGCATCTTGGTCACGGACAATTGCTGCGCAAAAAAAGGCTTTTTGCCAATCGGCTCCGGATAAAAACCCACCTTCCCACAACATCCCTTTGCCGTTGTAGGTAGCGTCTAATATGTCGTCAATCACGATACGTTGCTCTTTTTCAGGCTCTCGACCTAGCTTAAAAATAGCCTCACCGGCTTTTGCAGCAAGCTTTAGTGCGGTTATTGATTTTTGCTTGTTTTCATCTGTTAAATCATACGACCACCACTGGCAGATTTTGATTGCATTGCCAAAAACGCTTATTAAATTATCTCTTTTAATGTGCAATTTTTGACTTACTCTGTTATATCTTCTTTCAAAACGTTCGATATTATCTTCAAGCTCTACAGACTCGTAATCACGCTTTATGTTTATCATGGTTATTCCTTTAAATTATGTCGGTTTTTGGGGCGTTTTGGGTGAAATTAAAGGTAATCGCCATCAATATAAAACTGTGGAATAAAATCTGATTGCACGTTTAATTCGTTACCATAATCTTTTGCCATGCATGCTAAACCGAGCAAATTAATTGGCATATAATAGTGAGGTTGCTCATACCCTTCTAAATCACGATAACGCTCACAATATTCCCAGCTATCAGTTAATGCATTTGCTAATGCCGTACTCGGGGTAACCTCTCCTTTCATCATAAAGGCAAATACAAAATTTGTTTTACCACCAGTGCAATAGTTAACCCACGGGTCTGTGGTATCTAATTTAACCTCTTCTAGCGCTTTGCCTAGTAAAGCTAAACCTTCATCATTTGATACTCGACGTTGTATACCTTGGATTAATTCAACAAGTACATACTCGGCTTCACTGTTTGTGGTAGAGCTCTGACGCATTACAGACACAGGAAACTTC
>NZ_JADYXF010000136.1:0-1000 GCF_015864385.1 Pseudoalteromonas sp. SWXJZ94C | reverse complement strand
ATTGGCATGTAAAAATTAGGTTGTTGGTACCCTTTATCACAGAATCGCTCGTGGTACTCCCAGCTATCATTCAATGCGTTAACTAGAGCCTCGCTCGGGGTAATCTCTCCTTCCATCATAAAAGCAAGAATAAAACCGACTTTTCCGCTGGTACAATAGTTTACCCACGGGTCCGTGTTGTTTAACTTAACTTCTTCTATCGCCTTTCGAAAAACCTCTAAACCTTCATCATTTGATACTCGACGGTGAATTGCTTGTATTAATTCAACAAGCGCATACTCGGCTTCACTGTTTGTGGTAGAGCTCTGGCGCATTAAAGATACAGGATACTTCACTAAACTATCCATCGCGTCTTGGTCACGTACAATTGCAGCCACAAGATAAGTTTTTTGCCAATCAGCTCCTGACAAAAAGCCCTCGCTCACCAGACCTTTGCCGTTGTAGGTGGCGTCTAATATATCGTCAATCACGACGCGTTGCTCTTTTTCAGGCTCTCGACCCAGCTTAAAAATAGCCTCACCGGCTTTTGCAGCAAGCTTTAATGCTGTTATGGATTTTTTCTTGTTTTCTTCGGTTAAGTCAAACGACCACCATTGGGAGATTTTGATTGCACTACCAAAAAAACTTATTAAATTATCTCTTTTAATGTGCAATTTTTGACTTACTCTGTTATATCTTCTTTCAAAACGTTCGATATTATCTTCAAGCTCTACAGACTCGTAATCACGCTTTATGTTTATCATGGTTATTCCTTTAAATTATGCCGGTTTTTGGGGCGTTTAGGGTGAAATTACAGGTAATCGCCATCAATATAAAACTGCGGAATAAAATCTGATTGCACGCTGAGTTCGTTACCGTAATCTTTTGCCATGCACGTTAAACCTAATAAGACAATTGGCATATAAAAATCAGGCTGTTGGTATCCTTTATCACAGAATCGCTCGTGGTACTCCCAGCTATCATTCAATGCATCTGCTAAGGCGGTACTCGGAGTAGTCTC
>NZ_JADYXF010000135.1:0-1042 GCF_015864385.1 Pseudoalteromonas sp. SWXJZ94C | reverse complement strand
CGTACTAATGAGCCTGCCAGCGTCGTCGTAACTAAAGTGCTGATGCAGCTTGTTTTCAGGGGCTTTTTCGTCGAAAGCAATAGTTTGTATTAATTGCCCATGGTCGTTGTATTTATATTGAGTAAGTAACCCTACACTATTAAGCGTGGCGTTTACGCGCCCTAAGTTATCGTAACTGTAGCGAATAAGCTCACTGTTATAATGCTTTGCTAGTAACTCACCTTGCTCGTTCCATACAAACTTTGTAACGTTACCACTTTGATTTACGTGTTGCGTTAAATGCCCTAGCTTATCGTATACATAGAATGAGGTACGGTTATCGCCAAATGTTTCGCTTTGTAGTAAACCCGATACGCTGTATTTACGCGTAATAGTTTGACCATCTGGCAATGTGGTTAAAATACGTTGCCCTAGTTGATTATAAGCAAAGTGTGTTTTGCTACCATCAGGCTCAGTTATTGATGCTAATTGTCCAAATGGTGTGTAACTGTAGTGTATGACACTGTTATCTGGTTTTATTTCAGCTGTTTTTTGCCCTTGTGCATTGTAGGTATATTGCCATACGTTGCCGTTAGGGTCGGTGTGCTTAACTAATTTACCTTGTGCGTTGTGTACAAAGTGTTCTTTATGACCACGTGAATCTATACTGGTTGTTTCGCCGCGCTCGGTATTATATTCAAACTGGTAACTGTAGGTGTCGTTATCGCCCCATTGTTTTACACACTTTGCATTAGCCGAGTAGCTGTCCCACTCAAAATAATGGTTAAAGCCGCTTGCGCGGGTACGCTTAATTAATAAGTTGGCGGCATTGTAGGCGTAGTGTTCAGTCTCGTTTTGTTGATTGGTTGCTTGAACAAAAATTAGGATGGATGTCTAGCTTATTTTTGTGGGGTCTTAGCCATTTTAGCTCTAATAGGATTTAAATCTACATACGCCATACAGGCGGCATACAGGCGGCAAGTGCTGCTTCATCTAATAATGCTTGAGACGTAAAGCGCCCCTCCCACAAAGTTGTATGGAACAACTTTGAACGCCTTAGGCG
>NZ_JADYXF010000134.1:0-1115 GCF_015864385.1 Pseudoalteromonas sp. SWXJZ94C | reverse complement strand
AATTTGCTCAGCGAAATTGATAGGAATGAATTTATTTTGACAGGATAAGTCAGGCTTGTAGTTAGCCATAACAGTTTACCGTGGGTGAATAATATCTATTAGATCACAGCGAACAGATGGATTCAAGGTTAAAAAGCAACCAATCAAGAATAGTTGGATACGTTCCTAAAAAGAGTAATTCTACAGCCTCAACGCCCTGCTAAGCGGCTAAAAATAGCTGGCTATAATAGCGAGAAACGAGCACAGCCAGCTGTTTGTGTCCGTTTGAGCAGCTTGTTAGCATTAAATTTTAAAATGCTTTTCCAATTTACTGAGGAGTTCAGGGTTTTTAACAATTTCTTCCTGTAAATATTCTTTGCACTCAAAAATTTGCATTAACCATTCTTCAATGTCTTCTACGTCTGAAACTGTTTCGCTATTTCTTAAGGTATCATTGTATTTTATTGAATCATTTAGCGCGCATAAGATAGTTGCTAACCAGTCGTCTTTTATTTGCATTATGCTACCTCATCTTTTTCAATCATATTGGTAAGTTCGTTAAGTAATAATTTAAACCTTACGAGTGACATATCTCTTTCAGGGGCAATAGTATGGTGGGTTGCGTTAAATACTGGATTATAAGAATCTCTCACTATAACTAATCCTTTTGGTAATAAAGAACCTGCGGGGAGTTTATAATATTCCCAGTGCCCTTTGAAAGTATTTGGTCTATCAAAAGTACTTATTCCTCTAGGCCTATCTCTAACTAGTACTCTATCATTTTTAATTGTTATATCAGGCTTTCTTGGAGCACCTCTTTTTCGCTCAACTTCAGTTTCAACCAAATTAAATAAAGGTTCTTTGCTCTTTACTTTTTTTGCCCTCCATAAGTCTACAGGTATTTTACGACCAAAAAAACGATCAATACTTCCTGATTCTAATAATACATCTTCTAGCAATTCTACATTATCCATAATTTTTCCTTTTGCTTTGTTGATATGACCTAAGCCATGATTTTTAATGCTAACGAGCCTGTAGATTAACTCGTTTTTTTATTTGTTTTTATTGATAAACAAACCATAGCTGAGTTCCTATTTTGGTTCAATCGATTACTGTATTTTTACGCAGCATATAAA
>NZ_JADYXF010000133.1:0-1143 GCF_015864385.1 Pseudoalteromonas sp. SWXJZ94C | reverse complement strand
ACAATCGGCCACGTTGACCACGGTAAAACTACACTAACTGCAGCAATCACTAACGTACTTGCAAAAGTATACGGCGGTGTTGCTAAAGATTTCGCATCAATCGACAACGCTCCTGAAGAGCGCGAACGTGGTATCACTATTTCAACGTCTCACGTTGAATACGATACTCCTTCACGTCACTACGCACACGTAGATTGTCCTGGTCACGCCGATTATGTTAAAAACATGATCACTGGTGCTGCTCAAATGGATGGCGCGATCTTAGTAGTTGCTGCGACAGATGGCCCTATGCCACAAACTCGTGAGCACATCCTTCTTTCTCGTCAAGTTGGCGTTCCTTACATCATCGTGTTCATGAACAAATGTGACATGGTTGATGACGAAGAGCTACTTGAACTAGTAGAAATGGAAGTTCGTGAACTTCTTTCAGAATACGATTTCCCAGGTGATGACTTACCTCTAATCGCTGGTTCTGCGCTTAAAGCGTTAGAAGGCGAGAAAGAGTGGGAAGATAAGATTATTGAGCTTGCAAACGCACTTGATACTTACATCCCAGAGCCAGAGCGTGACATCGATAAGCCTTTCATCATGCCTATCGAAGACGTTTTCTCAATCCAGGGTCGTGGTACTGTTGTAACTGGTCGTGTTGAAGCTGGTATCATCCGCATCAATGACGAAGTAGAAATTGTTGGTATCAATGATACAACTCGTTCTACTTGTACTGGTGTTGAAATGTTCCGTAAGCTTCTAGACGAAGGTCGTGCTGGCGAAAACATCGGCGCACTTCTACGTGGTACTAAACGTGAAGACGTTGAACGTGGTCAAGTACTAGCTAAGCCTGGTTCAATCAACCCACATACTACATTCACTTCAGAAGTATACGTACTTTCGAAAGATGAAGGTGGTCGTCATACTCCATTCTTCAAAGGTTACCGTCCACAGTTCTACTTCCGTACAACTGACGTAACTGGTGACGTACAGTTACCAGATGGCGTAGAAATGGTAATGCCTGGTGATAACATCAAGATGACAGTAACTCTAATCGCGCCAATCGCGATGGATGAAGGTCTTCGTTTTGCTATCCGTGAAGGTGGTCGTACTGTAGGTGCTGGTGTTGTAGCAACTATCGTAGCGTAATTATTA
>NZ_JADYXF010000132.1:0-1152 GCF_015864385.1 Pseudoalteromonas sp. SWXJZ94C | reverse complement strand
AAATGGGATACATGATAATAAAATAAAGGCATCAATTTTGATGTTTATACATTAGCTCGTCTTGACTTCAGGGGAGCGTCCATATATGTCTAGTTTATTTTTGTTCCTGGCATCGAAGAGTCCTTTTCTTTCTTGTTATGTTGTTTAAGTACAACGTGTTGGTAGTAATTTAACACCCACCATTTAAAGTGGGTGTCTTTGTTAATTTTATAGACTTCCTAACAAGCATAGAAGTACAAATATTAATAGAGGGGCTACTTTAAAAAGCACTTGAGGAAAATAGCTTGCTTGACCCCATATAACAAAATACCTATCCTCTTTTGGTAATTCTGACGCGACTCGCAGGTAAACAATCATATATGTAATTGAGCCAATCAGCCAAAGTACTACACCACCTAATTGAGATAATGCAACAGAATATAGCGAAGCAGGAAATGGCAATAAAAACGAGATTACATATACAAGTGCATAAAATTCCACTTTATTTTTTTGCTTATCACTAAAAAACAAATCATTCCCTCTACATTAGCTCGCTTAGTTAAGCGCATCAACTTACATATTTCATTACAACTTTAATCTTATAGTTATCTCTGCGTGTTGAGTGTGGTTACTCAAAACTGCATAAGCACATACATCAATACAAAATACCTTAGCTAATTCAAGTAGCTTATCTTCAACTCAGCCTCGTCGATGTTCGTAAGTCTTACCTGTAAAGTGGTCTTCACTACACAGAAAGGCACGACGAACACACCGTGAAATACAGTGATAATATTTTGTATCAACCAAACTTACCTGACGCTTTCTTGCAATAGACATAAACCAACTACTCACTTTTTAGACTAATTAAAATTTAGTCATTAACCTTAGTAAGTGCAAATTTAGGTTGGGTGTCTAGTTTATTTTCGTTTTTACACTAAAAAGCTTAGTACTTCGTTTCACAAAATGTAATTTAGAGTGCGTGTCTTATTAATTTTTCCTTTTAATTAATAGTTTTATTATAAGCATAATAAGTAATATAAAGCACTCACGGTTTAAATGAATGCTTTATGCCAGTATACATTTGCAATACTAAGTGATTAAAACTGCTTAATTAACGTATAAGGTGCATCGGCAGCCAGTCGAGTTACCACATAGCCATACGTAGAGCTATAA
>NZ_JADYXF010000131.1:0-1200 GCF_015864385.1 Pseudoalteromonas sp. SWXJZ94C | reverse complement strand
AGAAGGCTTCCTGTTGAGATGGCCGTTTGGACAGTCATTTGTATGTCGTTTTATCGTGAAGACCCACTGTGGAGTATTGTCAGTAAATTAGGGCTCGCTTTACCAGGTAAAAAAGAACTCGTTGCACCCAGTGCGGTTGTACAGGCTAGGCAGCGGCTTGGGGCTGATGCCGTTAAACAGGTTTTTGAGCAAAGTCAGCAAATGTGGAATGCTGATGCGAACCATCCCACATGGTGCGGGCTATCACTACTGGGCGTTGATGGTGTTATTTGGCGCACACCGGATACGGCTGAAAATCAACATGCATTCTCCGTGTGGAAAAATCAGTATGGTGACACGGCTTTCCCTCAGGTTCGCATGGTGTGTTTGATGGAGTTAACTAGCCATTTATTAATGGGGAGCGCCTTTGATAGTTGTCGTACTAGTGAAATGGTGTTGGCTGAAGACTTAATCGAGGCAACACCCGATAACTCACTGACGTTATTCGATAGAGGCTTCTATTCTCTAGGCTTACTCAATCGTTGGCATCATGCTGGGGTAAATAGGCATTAGCTTCAACCGATGAGAAAAGGCACGCAATATGAAATTGTTCGCTCTCTAGGGCGTCAAGACAAACTCATCAGGCTAAAAGCAACAGCACAAGCGAGAAAAAAGTTCGACGATTTACCAGACAGTATTGAAGTCAGGCTAGTCACAAAAACGGTTAAGGGGAAAGAGGTGAATATACTCACTTCACTAACAGACCCAATGCGTTTCCCTAAGGCTGACATTGTTGACCTCTATAGTGAACGGTGGGAAATTGAACTTGGTTATCGAGAAATGAAACAAACCTTACTAAATAGTCACTTCACGCTACGCAGCAAGAAACCTGAGATGATAGCGCAAGAATTATGGGGCGTAATGTTGAGCTATAACTTGCTCCGATACCAGATGGTGAAAATGGCGCAGAAAAAGTCTGGAATATATGCAAAACACCTGAGTTTTACGACGTGTGCTATTAGTATTATTAACCTTATTCATACAATGTTTATAGAAAATGCAGGACGGATACCTAAATCAATAGAGCAATTACAAGCTCAAGTTGAACATCACATATTGCCGATAAAACGGGAGCGGGCGTATCCGAGGTGTGTGAAACCAAAACCCAGTAAATACCCCAATAAAAAACGCCAGTCAGCTGTTAACTGACTGGCATTAAGC
>NZ_JADYXF010000130.1:0-1213 GCF_015864385.1 Pseudoalteromonas sp. SWXJZ94C | reverse complement strand
TTGTATGGATAATAAACCCATCAAATTATTATTTATAACCAAGTTCGGGTAATGTGAGACCCAGGCTTTAGCAGCAACTAAAGCCCTCTTTTGTGGTAGTTCGATTGAGCGATGGCTCCTCTATTGAGAGACCGATAACAAGAATGAACGCCACAAAAGACTCCAAGCACTACACTCGAATAGTCTACTGGGTCTCGAACCCGCATTATGCAAGTAAGAGTTAGCTTATTATGAATACTAAAACAAATCAAAACATTAACGTCGGCGTTGATACCGGTAAATTTCAACTCGACATTTACATTCGTCCTATTGATATCTATTTTACAGTATCAAACGATGAAAAAGGGATTAAAGAGGCCGTTAAAATCATTAAAAAACACAATCCTGAACGGGTTGTTATTGAAGCGACTGGACGTCTTGAAATGCCCTTTATTTTAGCTTGTGCCAATGCCAAGCTCCCGTTCACTATTGCCAATCCAGTCCATGTAAAGCGCTTCGCAGGTGCGCTTGGTCAGCGAGCAAAAACAGACAAACTTGATGCACAATTAATCGCACATTATAGTGAAGCGATTAAACCGAAACTATCGCAACTAAAGCCAGAGACAATGCAAGCTATGAGTGATTTAGTCTCGCGTAGAAATCAATTACTCACCATGCAAACGATGGAAAAAAATAGATTGCAAATCATGCCTAAAGAACTAGCTATGACGATTAAACCTGTACTCACTTTATTCAAAAATATGATATTAAAAACAGAAGCTAAAATAGCAAAGCTGATTGAAAGTTGTCCAGAATATAGTGCTAAAAATGAGATACTTCAAAGCATGACTGGTATTGGAAGAATAGCAGCAGCTTCTATCATCAGTAACTTGCCTGAATTGGGCTATATAAACAGTAAACAGGCCAGTGCTTTAATTGGAGTCGCACCAATGAATAAGGAAAGTGGGCGATTTAAAGGTCATCGAAAAATACAAGGCGGGCGACCGCAAGTAAGAACCGTTTTGTACATGGCAATGATGTCAGCAATGCAATCAAATCCTGTTTTTAAAGCAACATATCAGCGGTTATTAGCCGCAGGGAAACCTAAAAAAGTCGCAATAATTGCCTGCATTAGAAAGATGATTGTTATCTTAAATTCAATGCTAAGAGATGGTGTTTTATGGGAAGCGCCAAAAGTTATAAATTAACTATTGACGCCATAGTCTCTTGTTAG
>NZ_JADYXF010000013.1:0-103159 GCF_015864385.1 Pseudoalteromonas sp. SWXJZ94C | reverse complement strand
TATTTTGTTTAACTCAGTATTATATTTATTCATGCTCTGCTTTTGGGATAGATAGTGGTTTGGCGATTACTATCAGATCAAATTCAGAGCATGTTTTCAAGTTTTATTCCTTAAGATCCAACCTATGAGCTGCTTATAGGCGCTCTGCTCGGGCGGAGTTTAATTACTCATTGCGAATGTCGCTTTGGCGTAAGCAAGGTGAGCAATGGCAAATGGTGTTTCATCAAGGAACGCCTTGTGCACCGTTTACAATTTCGATGGATGATGATTAAAAATCACATAACCGTTAAAATAACCTTATTAAACATTTTATTGGGCAATTACCTCTTGTTAATGCGAACCGACCCCACTATTAGTCGACTATTAATGCTGCGAAGTGGCGCAATTGCCGTGCAATTAATCGCTGTGCTTAGCGTATATTTTTTACTAGAATATCAAATTGCGTTACTGCCTTTACTGATTGTTATTGCGTTAGAGGCTGTTTTTCAGCTTATTAGTCTATTTGCTTATCGTAATGTGAGCCGCGCTAAACCTTTAGGTATGTTGATGCAATTAACCGCTGATGTATTATTTTTAACGGTTTTACTCTCGCTAAGCGGTGGTGCAACTAATGCATTTGTATCACTGTTATTGCTCCCGATAATGATAGCCGCTGTTACTTTGCGTGAAAAAGGATTGGCATACATCGCGGTTTTAGCCATTGCTGCATATAGCTTTTTACTGATAAAGATGCCCGATCACAGTATGTATCAAATGAATATGAGTGGTCACTTTATTGGCATGTGGGTCAATTTTGTTTTAAGTGCTAGTGTAATTGCACTTGTTATTGGCGCTATGAGCAGGGCACTTAAAGAGCGAGAGCGAATTATTGCAAACGTGCGTGAAAAGCAATTACGTAATGAGCAGCTTGTTACTCTTGATGGCGCTGCTGCACAAATAACCCATCAATTAGCGACCCCTATAGCAAATTTACAGCTATTGTTTGAAGAGTTATTAGAAGATCAACCAAATAATCCCATTGTTAAACACATGCAAGCACCGCTTACTCAGTGCAGTACACAACTTAACGACTTTAGAAAACTCTCGGAGCAGTTACGCCTTAAAAATTCACAAGAACATGTGACGGTAAAGCAACTGCAAACACAAATTACAGACGCACTTTTACTGCAATACCCTGATCAGCACATTAAGTGGATTACGCCACCTATTGCAGCAACGTTGATGAGCGATGCTATGTTATTACCCGCTATTTTAAATTTATTGCAAAACGCAGCGCTCGCCAATCAAAAGCAAAGCCAAACCCAGTTAGAACTGAGTTGGCAACAAGACAACTTACATAGCGAATGCGTTTACTTATTGATTCGTGATTTTGGCTCTGGTTTTTCATCATCGCAATTAGCAGAGCTGGGTGGGCAACTTATGCCAAGCGATCAAGGAATGGGGCTTGCTGTGCTTTTATCAAACGTTACTTTTGAGCGTTTAAATGGCTCACTTACCTTGTTTAACCATACCGATGGCGGCGCTGTCGCCAAAGTTAAGCTCGCGATTGCAAACACTGAGAATAACGCCTCATGAAGTTACTTATTATTGAAGACGACATTAATTTAGCTAATACACTTGCAAGGCGCTTAACTAAGCAGGGCTTTACTTGCGAAGTGGCGCATAACCAAAGTGATGCCTTACTTGCTGCACGTAAACTGCTACCTAACTTTATATTACTAGACATGAAACTCGGTGACGATAATGGGCTGGCACTCATAAACCCATTGCGTAGTTTACTTGCACAAGCACATATTGTTTTACTAACTGGGTTTGCCAGTATTGCAACCGCAGTAGAGGCAATGCGTTTAGGCGCAAACGACTACCTTACCAAGCCAGTTGATATGGCAACATTACTAAAAGCGCTTAACACCGAGCCTGTGGCACCTACATCCAGTGCCATTGATGATGCGGTTATGTCGCCAGAGCGCTTAGAGTGGGAGCATATTCAACAAGTATTACACAGTAATAATGGTAATGTGTCGGTTACCGCAAGGCAACTTAATATGCATAGACGTACTTTGCAGCGCAAGTTACAAAAAAAGCCGGTGCAGCAGTAATTTAGTACTTAATTTAAGGAAGGTGTTATGAGTGATGATGCAGCTAAATTAATGCTTAATCAAAAAGTTATATTATTCGACGCCCAATGTAAGCTTTGCAGCGCGTGGTGTAATTTTATTATTACTCACGACACTAATACTCTTTTTAAATTATGCAGTGTGCAATCCCCAAAAGGGGAGCTGTTGCTAACACACTTTGGTTTTTCAACCACTGAATATGCCTCAATGGTGTTTGTGGAAAATGGTAAAGCGTATACGCAAAGCCATGCTTTTTTTAACGTTGTTAAGCAACTAGGTTACCCATATAAACTAGCAAACGTATTTAGTATTTTTCCAAATAGGCTTAATAATTGGTTATACGATAGGGTTGCTTTAAATAGGTATTCGTTATTTGGTAAATATCAGTATT
Source organism: Pseudoalteromonas sp. SWXJZ94C (assembly GCF_015864385.1). Classification (NCBI taxonomy): domain Bacteria; kingdom Pseudomonadati; phylum Pseudomonadota; class Gammaproteobacteria; order Alteromonadales; family Pseudoalteromonadaceae; genus Pseudoalteromonas; species Pseudoalteromonas sp. SWXJZ94C. The sequence goes on along the minus strand of NZ_JADYXF010000013.1, from coordinate 100,651 downwards.
GTAGAATTCCCAACCCAGATGATACCAAACATTATTTATAAATTAGTGGTTAATACACGGCAGTATAAGTAGATGCTAGGTTTATGGGGTTGTGTTAAAATCGCCGCGTTTAATTTTAGCTAACGGTATAAAAGGTTTTTTTCATGGCAAACACAGCACATGCACTTCACATTTTGGTTAAGCACAAAGAAATTGCAGAAGACATTATTAAGCAATTAGGTAAAGGTGCAAAGTTTCAAACCTTAGCTAAAAAGTATTCGTCATGCCCATCGGGCAAAAAAGGCGGCGACTTAGGCGAATTTGGACGTGGGCAAATGGTCCCACAGTTTGACAAAATTGCATTTAAAGGGGCAATTTTAGAGCCACACCTAGTTAAAACAAAATTCGGCTGGCATGTAATTAAAGTACTTTATCGTACTTAGTTTACTTGAGCAGTTTGGTGAATTGGCGCTATATTGGGTAGCGTCCATTACATCACCTATTCGAAATTTTATACTTTGAGCAATTAAGAATAATTCGAGTGGGTGCCATCCTAATTTTTCAATAAATTCAATGCCGTAAATATACTTATGGAAAGTTAATAAAGGAATAAGGACTTTGAGTGGAAAAGTTAAAGAATTTTTCTATAGAAAAAAATTTGCATTAATCACATTCGTTGCACTAGTTGTAGCCTTTATTGGTGTTTATGAAATTGTTGTTCACTCTAAGAGTCATTTTGATTTTTTCCCTGCGATAGGTAGTTGGGTTGGTGGAGTCGCCACGGTCTATGCTGTGTACATAGCGATAGTTGAATATTGGAAAAATAAAAAATTAGAAGGCATCAACGAGCGAATTAAAATAAACCGTCTAATTACTGATTCCTTTGCTCCAAAATTAGGATTTTCAGAGTTGGCCTTTATACAAGCAAAAAGAAGCTATGAAAGCATAGTTAATAAATCAGAAGATTTAGAAAAAAAATATAAAGATGATCTTTTAGTGGCTACAAAATCGTTAGAAGATCTTGATATAGAGATAGATAAACTCATAATTTTAGAAGAAAATATAAAAATTTCTTCTAGAAATCGATATGATGATTTAAAACCTTTTTTAGATAAAATTTTCGATTTGAGAGGGGATCTTACAGAATTGAGTTATTACGTAGATGAAAAATTATTTCATAAAAAAAACAATAATTGGTCATCTGAACTCCGGAAAGTAACAGATACGTTAAGTAAACACAGGAGTATTATTGGTATTAAAGGCATAGAAAATAATCATGAATATAAGGAATATGTGGCTAAGGTGGAAAATACAATTTTCAAACCGTTTAAAGAACAAATAGAACGTTAACATGAAAAAAGTAACACTGACCCCGGTCCTAATTTTATTAGCAAAATGTGTATTACCTAGAGACCCAATCTAAATCAAAAAAGTTACTATGAAAATTCAGACCGAGAACGGGAAGCAATTATCAGTAACTGCAAAAAGCTGCTCGCATAAAGTTTAAATTAATTAGTAAAAAATTAAAACTGCATCATACAGTCATTCCTATACGTGTAATTTAGGTTTAGTAGTAATAGCGGCTTATTTGACGAGTGATACCTGAGTAACAACATGAAAAAAGATGAACGCTTAGCCAAAAAAATAAATTCAATAGCACAGCTTTGTTTGTTCAATTATGATGGACGTTTAGTTTAATTCTTAGGGTCTAAATATGCTGTCAGATCTACTTTAATTTTTTATTGAATAATAAGTTTTATAAAATAGCAGATAAAGGTCAGGGTAGACATATTACAGATAGCATGACTAGCATTATAAATGAAAATATAAAAAGCTATAACAAGCGCCATGAGAACTTATCTGAGCTTCTAGCTAAAAAGGTATTCAAAGATGTCTTTTATTAAAATAATAATATCATTTTTTTTTATTGTATTACCAACGCTGTCACCTGCCAGTGAATTCTCACTCACTGAGATTAACGAACAAGAGTATGTTTTATCTTCCCCGAATGATGACTCTGCCAAAGTGATTGCAGATCGCCAAGCATCCAGAGATTTAGAACTTCTTGCTGTTTTGCATGTAAAATGCCTTGACAGCAACTACAGAGTACCTGTTCTACGAGGTTTTTTTGAGTCAAAAATAAGTAGTGCAGAATACCTAGAGTTTTTTATTTATGAGTTTATCAATAACCAATACCTACCAATTAAATCAATAACTTCATTAAAAGTCACATCTGATGAGATTTCAAAAGAGCACAATTTAAATTCATCATCTCAAAGTATTCCTTACGATTTCTGTGAGTATATAGACACAAAATCAGAATTTGAGAATAGTATTATTTTTTTCACTAAAGAGAACAATAAATAATCTCACTTTAATTAGCACTTTATAAGTATTAAATCCCTAGTTTAGTAAAGCGAAAATAAAAGACTAGGGTCTTATAAAGCACTAAAACCTTAACAGTGATAGAGGCTTAATTAAAGAGTGATGCCCGAGTAACAACATAAAAAGAGATGAACGCTTAGCCAAACAAGCAAATTTAGTCGCATAGCTTATCTATTATTTTCTCTTATTTAAAATTCGATGCACAACGCTGCTTCTAATTAATAAAAATTTGTGACGTTTATTATTCGCCAGTCCAATCAGGCTGATTTTCCATCCCCTCGAAGTAATCTGATGCTTTTACAAAAATGATACCGGTATAGTTCTGCTCACGAATATAATCCACCACGCGTTGATGGCAATATAAATGTGGCATATTAACATTGGCCATTTTAAAAATAAGTCGTTGTTCTTCAGGGATAGCGCGTAAAACTGAATCATCAAAAATAGTGTTATCAACAATTAATCGGTCACCTTCATCCCACAGATCTGGATCATAATCTATTTCACTTTTTTGTTTATCGATACAATCGATACCTTCAAAAAAATTAACCAGCCATAAATTTTCATGCCATTTTTCATCGTCATCAATATAAATAGTCGGAAAAAGTTGTAGTCCGTAAATATCAAATTGACGAAGAAATACCATAAACGCCTTAGGGATGATCATAGCGCCAAAATCAAGAAAGATATCAGGCAGCACTGTTTTAATGCCTAGTTTTAAGTTTTCTTCTTTGTAATTGTTAAGATAAACCATGGGGCCATCAGCAATATTAAATTTTCTGTAATGATAATAACGACGGCTTGATTTTTCATCGGTATTAATGAATAACTTATCTTTAGTATTAGCCCTGAAGGGGATGTAATATTCTTGCTGAAGTTGACTCATAGACTTGCCTTTAATAAATAATTTTGTATTGATTTTTATTCGCCAGTCCAACCAGGCTGATTTTCCATTCCTCTTTTGTAATCAGATGCTTTTACAAAAATGATACCGGTATAGTTCTGCTCACGAATATAATCCACCACTCGCTGGTGGCAATATAAATATACCATATCAACATTGTCCATCGTAAAAATGAGTCGTTGATCTTCATGGATAGCACGTAAAATCGAATCATCAAAAACAGTTTTTTTAACAACTAATGGATCACCTTCCTCCCACAGTTTTGGGTTATAGTTAATTTTACTTTTTTCTTTATCAATACAATTTATACCTTCAAAAAAATTAACCAGCCATAAATTCTCATGCCATTGGTCGTCATCGTCAATATAAACAGTCGGAAAAAGTTGTAGTCCGTAAATATCAAAGTTTCGAAGAAATACCATAAACTCTTTAGGTATGATCATTGCTCCAAAGTCATGAAAGATATCAGGCAGCGGCGTTTTACTTCCTAGTTTTAAGTTTTCTTCTTTGTATTTATTAAGATAAACCATTGGCCCATCAGCAAGGTTAAACTTTGTATGGAAATAATAGCGCCGTTTTGATTTCTCATCCCTTCCAATAAATAACTTATCTTTAGTATTAGCCCTGAAAGGGATGTAATATTCTTGTTGTAGTTCACTCATGCTTTTTCCTTCTATTTATATCATTACTATTTACATCACGGAAAACGAGGGCGTGTTGATCTTTGTGGATTGAAATTTGTTCAATCTAGGGACGATTTAATCGCGGCGCGAGGTTTGTAACCTAGTGGGCTAAGTAAAAACCGAGCAACAAAGAGTCAATCGTCCCTAGGAAGAACCCAAAGGGCAGCGCATGTTTGGTCTTTATGCTGCGTTATCGCCTATGTATGGGGAACAACCACACTTCATAGGCTCTGCCTTGCCTAAAAACCAAACATACTGCTGCAAATTCAACCACTAAAGGTCAACACGCCCTAGTCACACCATTTTATATCGACTTTAAATTTAATAAGTTGTAACGCCATCAAAGCCTTCATGGTTCTGCATGCCTTCTTCAAAGTCAGCGACTTTAATAAACTGAACGCCTGTGTATTTCATTTTCCGGATGAAATCAACAACACGTTGATGACAGTAGAGATGAGGTAGACTTACATTATTTATTTTTAGTATTAACCGATTTTCTTCTGGTATTGCATTTAAAGCCGCTTCACAAAGAGATGGCTGCTTAACTTTATGATCATCGCCTTCTTCCCATGTTTTAGGATTGTTTTTTATTCGACTTTTTTCAAAGTCCAAACAGTCTACTCTTTCATAACAGTGAATAACCGATAAACTTTCATGCCAGTTGTCATCGTCATCAATATAGACTGCAGGAAAAACCTGGATACCAGGAAGATCAAATACACGTAGAAATTTCATCATTTCATTAGGTATCACCATTTGACCCGCTACTATCATAATGTCTGGAATAGGTAATTTAACGCCTTCTTTTTTATCTTCTACCTTGTAAGAATTCATGTAAAACATAGGACCTTCAGAAAGGTTAAGCTTTCTATGTCCACGTCGCATTACCGTTTTTTTATCCATGCCAACAAATAATTTACTATCATCCATTGCCGCAAAAGGAAGATAATATTCTTGATCGTATTTACTCATTTAGCTGCCTTGGTTTGTGTGTTGTTATTGATAAAATATTGCAATATGGATTTAATATGTTGGTATGACAAAACCATCAGGGCAGTTTTCCATTCAACAAATTAACGTGACACCCATCTAATTGGGATAAATTAACGTGACACCCATCTTAATTGGGATAGCTTTGCTTGTTCAATTAAGGTATCTGTCTTGCTTTATTTTACTATATAAATTACTTGTTTATGTTCGTCGAAACTCAAATAAGTTACTGTGTCGGATGGGGTTCTGCTTATCCGACCTATGTTTTCAAATATATTTGAAGGGTGGTGGTTACCTTCTCTGCTAAGCTAGTTGTCTAATATTGAATATTCGTTGGGTTTCGCTACGCTCTACCCAACCTACGTGTTTAACTTAAATATTACGTAGGCGAGAATAGCGTTGCCTGAGCGTTCTGCCTATTAGCCGAAATAACGCCGATATCTATCCTAATTTTATACGGTTAAGCGCATCTTACGAGAATTCTAGAGGCTGTGTTAGAGATAAATCGCTTGTGATGTTACGAATAACCACACGCATTTAGTGCTGTATGTTGACGATAAAATATCTAATAAGTTTATAGTAAGATAATTCTTGTTCGCTTACTTATACGTAGTAAAAAAGGCTGCACATTGCAGCCTTTTTTAAGTGTTGAATAACAATTTTACTCGTTAAGCCTCTTGCTTGGCTTCTTCTTCACTAATTTGTTTAAGTGCTTGAATGAATGAGTCGCTTGGTTGTCCGCCAGTGAGCGCATATTTATCGTTTATGATAAACGTAGGTACTGACGTAATACCCATTTGTTTAAAGTTGTCTTGCTCTTGGCGTACGTCTTGTACGTATTTGTCTGAATGCAGGATACCGCGCGCAGTTTCTTTATCAAGACCCACTTTTTCAACAACGTCGAGTAGTGCTTCTTCTTGATTTAAGTATTTTAAATCAGTGAAGTGCGCTTCAAAAAAAGCAAGTTTAAGCTGCGTTTGCTTACCTTCTTCACGTGCCCACATTAATAAACGATGCAAATCAAAGCTGTTGATCATGATACGTTTGCCATCAAAATTAAAGGTAAACCCTGCACGTTGACCTGCTTCGAACATGTTTTTACGATTTTCGTCGCCTTGCTCTTCACTTAGGTTGTACTTTTGCATTAAATGTTCGTTTAAATCTTGACCTTCAATTGGCATATCTGGATTTAGTTCAAAAGGATGCCACGTAATATCTGCGCTCATTTCGTCTTTAAGTTGCTCTAGTGCAGTTTCTAGGTTTTTATAACCCACTACACACCAAGGGCACATTACGTCTGAAACGATATCAATTTTAAAATTTTTCATATTTATCCTTTTGAGGATTGCTTTGGTATAACAAACGATATTGGGATGAACTGCACTTTATCAATACCAAACTAAAAAGAGCAGCTATACAGCTGCTCTTTTGAAGGTATTCAGTTTAAGCGTTAAGCCCAAATGGGTCGTCAATACTGTAACTTGGCTCTGTAAACCAATGAGGGCCGGTGTCGGTCATGTAAAAATGATCCTCTAGGCGCACGCCAAATTCATCGGGTATAACTAACATTGGCTCGTTACTAAAGCACATGCCTGTGGCAAGTGGGGTTTTATCACCGCCAACTAGGTATGGCCATTCATGAATGTCTAGCCCAATGCCGTGACCAGTTCGATGCGGGCAACCTGGCGTTTGGTACTGCGGTCCTAGCCCTTGCGCCGCTAAATAGTTACGTGCGCCAGCATCTACGTCTTCGCAGGTGGCACCGATTTTAGCTACGTTAAATGCCGCCATTTGCGCTGCTTTTTCATGATCCCAAAACATTCGTTGGCGTATGGTTGGTTCGCCAAATACATAGGTACGGGTTATGTCTGATAGGTAATCGTGTACTTTACAGCCGGTATCTATTAATACCATATCGCCTTTTTTAAGTACTTGGGCGTCTTTAACACCGTGCGGAAAAGACGTTGCAACACCAAACAAAACAATACAAAAATAGTTACCTGGTGCGCCTACCTTTTGGTGTGCTTGTTTAATAAAGGCTTCTACTTCGGTGGTAGTTATTCCCTCGTAAAGCATGCTTGCTGTGGCTTGATGTACGGCTAAGGTCATATCCATTGCGCGCTGCATTAAGCTAAGCTCGTGAACAGATTTATGCATGCGGCAATGCGCCGTTACAGGCTGTGCATTGATGAGTGTTAAACCCGTTTGCGCTTTATTAATGCCGTCGAATATAAAAAATTGCGCGCTTTCATCAATGCCAATGGTTGCGTTTTCATTAATGTTTAGTTTTTTTAGTACTTCAACAAAAAGTGCATAAGGGTTTTCGTGCTCTTGCCACCCGTGAATAGGACCATCTATAACTTTAAACCCGTTTAAAGAGCCAATTTCGAAATAAGGCGCAATGTATTGTACTTCACCAAGGGCGGGTAATATTGCGCCAACCATGCGCTCGCTCGCGTACCATTTCATACCTGTAAAGTAGGTTAGGTTGGTGCCAGCGTTTAAATAAATTGCATCAATATTGTTTGCTAACATATAAGCTTGCGCCTTTGCTATGCGCTCTAAATGTTCGTCAGCAGCAATAGGGGTCAGCGTTAGTGTCATATTACTTAAGCTTGCCAACGCTTGCTCGCTTGATTGTGTACCTATACCTATAGTGGTCATGTTTTTCTCCTTGGATTTTTAGCTAGTGTGATTAATACCAAGGTAAAATTCAATGTTATGCGATAAAAGGATGCAATTACTTGCAGCTTTAAACACATAACATTCACTTTTTAGCATAAGGTAAGCGAGTTAGTTTGTTACTTGTGTGATAGCTATCAAGCCCGGTTACTGCAACTGTTTCTATTGCTTGTAAATCTAGGAAACCATCGCTTTGCAGTGCTTCTTTATCAACAAAAACATCCATAATTTCGCCAATAACGAGCTCAGTACCATTGATGGCTAAATGCTGGTTTTCTACAAATTTAACCGAGTACTTTAAGCGGCTTTCTTTTACAAAAGGCGCTGCAAAGTCGTTTAAGTATTCAGGTGTTAAGCCTGTAGCATCAAACTCAGACTCTTCTTTATCGTAACGAGCTGAGGTTTGATGAGCTTGCTTGTAAATTGACTTATTAACTTGGTTAATTGTGTAGGTGCCCGTTTGTAAAATATTTTCAAACGTATGACGCGGCACACTATGAGGGCGTATTATCATTGCGACTAACGGTGGGTTAGCCCCAAGATGAATAACAGAGCTTACAATCGATAAGTTGGTATTGCCGAGTAAATCTTGCGTGCCAATTAAATTAGCGCTTTTAAAACCCGAAAGCGAGTTGATTAAGTGTGTACGGGTATGTTTTTCAAGTGCGTCTATACGCGCTTTAGTAAAATGCATTAAAAATCCTTACCACGGTATGGTTGAGCCTTGCCAATCTAAGTAAGCAGGTTCACCGTTTAGTTTTAAATCAGGGTTATTGTTTGTTAATTCAAAAAGTTGACCAGCTACAAATTCAGGTGTAAATAATTTACCTTCAGGTACATTTTTTTGAAAGGGCTTTGAAAGTGCTGTATCGGTAGTGCCAGGATGAAACAAAATGAGTTTGGTATTTTTAGCGCGACGAGCAAGCTCTATAGCCGCCGTTTTAAATAGCATGTTAAGCGCCGCTTTAGATGCGCGGTAAGTATACCAACCACCTAATTTGTTGTCGTTTATGCTGCCTACGCGCGCACTTAATGCTGTAATAGTACACTGCGTTTTGTGGGTTAATAGCGGCAATACGCTCTGCAAACACAATAATGGCGTGAGTGTATTAGCATTTAGTAACTCGTTAAAATAATCAGCGTTTAAATCTTCTAACTTTTTTTCGGGCATGTTCTGAGTATTATGCAATTTACCGTTAAACATAATAACTTGATGTAAATCAGCTTGCTGTTGCTTAAGACTAGATGTGAGCTGAGCCAAGCTATTTGCTGAGTAGTCGGTGTTAAAGTGCTCAGTGTTGGGTGTGTTATTTATTGCAGGTTCATCTGTTTTTGAGCTAACACAGATAATTTTAAAATTGGCTGCATGATTATTCAAATGTTTAACGTAAGCTTTTGCAATAGCACTGCTTGCACCAAATAAAATAATAGTTTTCATTTGCCACCTTTGTTTTTTAAATTGCATTGCCCATTAGAACACGTTGTGTTCGGCATTAAAAATCGACTAATTGGGTGCCTGTACTTGGCGAACAGCAAATATCCGCAGTCAGCTAAAAAGCGAATAATTGGCAAGCGAAAAATTTTCAACCAGCCATGTTTTCCTACTATTTTCCATGCCTCATAAGTAACATCAAGCCCGTAAATCATTTCGCCCGATTGCTTTTGTGCTTGTAGGTAAGTCATTGCTTTATTTTTATCAATGTGCGAATAACGCTCATTAAAATCGGTGGCATTGAGATCTTCAAGAACAATCAAATTTTTGGTATCAGCTTGTTTTAGCTGGTTCATTTCGGTGCTGCATAATGGGCAATTACCATCGTAAAAAATGATCATGTTATTGCTTTGTGATTATTTTATATATGCTTTTTTACGAACAAGGTTTGCAAATCGATCTATTAAATTTGTTCTCATAATGATATTAATAGTGTCCTACGAAAAAATGGAGACTAATAAATGAGTGAACAATACGCCGCCTTGCGAGGTAATGTAAATTTACTAGGGCAACTTCTAGGACAGACAATTAAAGATGCCCAAGGCCAAGCTATTTTAGATAAAGTAGAAGAAATTCGCGCTTTATCAAAATCATCTCGCAGTGGAAACGAAGACGACAGACAAGCGCTAATAGAAGTATTACATGCGCTTAGTGATGAAGAGCTTTTACCGGTTGCCCGTTCATTTAATCATTTTTTAAACCTTGCTAATGTAGCAGAGCAATTTCATACCGTTTCGCGTTTTAATGACGTTGGCCTTGGTCAACAAAATCCTCTCACTCAAACATTAAAAACGTTAGCTACAAAAGCAGAACAAGGCCAGTTAGACAGTAATCATTTGGCCGAAACACTCTCAAAACTCCACATAAATTTAGTATTAACCGCTCACCCAACCGAGGTGACGCGCCGTACTATTATTAATAAACATGTTGAACTAAGTGATTGCTTAGCCTCATTAGAGCGAAAAGATAACTTGCCGTTAGAACGGGATACTATTTTAAATCGTATTGAACAGCTTATTAGTCAGGCTTGGCATACCGATGATATTCGTCGCTCTCGCCCAACGCCAGTTGATGAAGCTAAATGGGGTTACGCAGTAATTGAAAACAGCCTGTGGCATGCGGTACCGCGTTTTTTACGTGAATTTTCAGCCAATGTTAAAGACCAGTTAAGCTTAGAGTTACCAATAGATTACAGCCCGATTGAGTTTACATCTTGGATGGGTGGGGATCGTGATGGTAATCCGTTTGTAACATCGCAGGTTACAACAGAGGTGCTTGATCATGGTCGTTGGATGGCACTTAATTTATACATTCAAGACTTAAAAACGTTGTGCGCTGAATTATCTATGTCAGATGCCAGTGATGAGCTTATTGAGCTTGCAGGGCAAGAGTTTGAACCATACAGAGCGGTGATCAAAAAGCTTAAAAATCAGGTTGCTGAAACAGTGGCTCATCTTGGCGCTAAAATTAAAAATAAGCGCAGCGATTCACAAGACTTAATTACTAATATTAATCAGCTTAAACATCCGGTTGAGGTGTGCTACCGCTCGTTATTAAAGTGTAATATGAAAGTAGTTGCTGATGGCTTATTACTTGATTTACTGCACCGTATTAATAGCTTTGGTTTGCGTTTAGCTAAACTTGATGTGCGCCAAGATTCATCTCGCCACGGCGATGTGTTTTCAGAACTGACTCGTTACTTAGGTTTAGGCGACTACAACCAATGGCAAGAGCAAGACAAACAAGCCTTTTTACTTGCAGAGCTTAACTCGCGCAGACCGCTTATTCCAAAACATTGGCAACCAAGCCCAGATGTACAAGAAGTACTTGATACCTTTGATGTAATTGCCAAGCAAGACGAAGCAACATTTGGTTTGTATATTATTTCGATGGCGCGAACAGCGTCAGACATCTTAGCAGTACAACTATTGCTAAAAGAAAGTGGCTGTAGCTTTGATTTACCAGTAGCACCGTTGTTTGAAACACTCGACGATTTAAACGCAGGCAGTGATGTAATTACCACATTGCTTGATAATGTTTGGTATCGCGGACACATTAAAAACACCCAAAACGTAATGATTGGTTATTCTGATTCAGCTAAAGATGCCGGCATGATGGCAGCAGGGTGGGCGCAGTACGAAGCAATGGATAAACTAGTACAGCTTGCTGATGCACGCGGTATTGAGCTTGTTTTATTCCACGGACGTGGTGGTACAGTAGGGCGTGGTGGTGCACCCGCTGCACAAGCGCTGCATTCACAACCACCTGGCTCATTAAAAGGTGGTTTGCGTGTAACCGAGCAAGGCGAGATGATTCGCTTTAAATTTGGTTTACCCGATGTAGCACTGCAAAGCTTAAATATTTATGCCGGTGCAGTACTGCAAAGTAACTTATTACCGCCGCCGGAGCCAAAACCAGAATGGCGCGAAGTAATGAAGCTAATAAGTGAGGAGTCGTGTGAACATTACCGTAATGTAGTTCGCCATGATGAAAACTTTGTACCTTACTTTAGAATGGCAACACCTGAGCTTGAACTGTCTAAGTTACCACTTGGTTCTCGCCCTGCAAAACGTAATCCTAATGGTGGCGTTGAAAGTTTACGTGCTATTCCATGGATTTTTGCTTGGAGCCAAAACCGTTTAATGCTTCCAGCATGGTTAGGTGCGTTAACAGGCTTAAAAGCTGCGCTTAATAAGTACGGTGCAGAAACCCTAAACGAAATGAGCTTACAATGGCCGTTCTTTAGATCGCGCTTAGAAATGCTAGAAATGGTATTTAGTAAAGCCGATTGCTGGTTGAGTGAGCATTACGACAATGCGCTAGTGGAAGATATGTACAAACCACTGGGTGTAACACTTCGTAAAGAGCTTCAAGAAGCCATTAGCTTAGTGCAATCACTTAGCCCGCAAAAAAGCCTCTTAGCCGAACAGCCTTGGATTAAAGAGTCGATTAGTTTACGTAACCCGTACACCGATCCACTTAATTTATTACAAGTTGAGCTTTTACGCCGTGCTCGCTCAGAGGAAAAACGCAACGAAGGTGACATTGATAATGCATTAATGATCACAATGACAGGTATTGCAGCAGGCATGCGTAATACCGGCTAACATGTTATTTTATTAGGTATACCAGTTAAAATTAAAGGGAGCACGCGATGTGCTCCCTTTTTTTGCGTTTAATAACCTAGCAATTAGCGGCTTAACCTTTTAAACTACTTAGCCATTGAATAATGAAAAAATGTTATGGCTTCAGCAACTTTTACTGTACAGCAAGATACAGCACTTACAAATTCGCACATCACATTAAACGTAGCGCAAACAGCGTCATTACGTAGTCAATTAAAATCACAATGTGGCATATTAAATTCTAATAATATTAAACAGTTATGCACGCAGCTTAATGTATCTGATGATGCATTATTACAAGGTTTAGTGCCTTTAGCTTCTGAGTTTGCTGTTGCACCGGTATCGCATTTTCATGTGGGTGCAATTGTTAAAGCGCTTGATGAAAAAGGCGAGGTAAACTTTTACTTTGGTGCAAATGTAGAATTTAACCAGCAAGCGTTGAGTTTAGTCGTTCATGCAGAGCAATCGGCAATAAATAACGCATGGTTAAACGGCGCTAAAAAAATAGTTAAAATAGCGATTAGCGATGCACCGTGTGGGTATTGCCGCCAGTTTATGAATGAACTAGCCGATGCAAAAGAGTTTGATATTTTACTTCCTGGTCAGCAATTTAAACTCGCTGAGCTACTGCCGCATTCATTTGGTCCTACCGATTTAGGTAACGAATTTAGCTTATTTAACCCAAAACCACAGCAAGCCAAGTTTAGCGTTGATGATGTTTATGAAACACTTGCTCGTTTTGCTCTTAATGCTTATGCACCTTACAGCCAAAACTTTAGCGCCGTAAAAATAAGTACATTTGGTGATGGTGATTTTTACGGAAGTTACGCCGAAAATGCAGCTTACAGCCCAAGTTTATCGCCACTACAAAGTGCGCTAAGTCAGTTCTTTTTAGCTGGGCTTAGCTTTAACGAAAGCACGGTGAAGGGAATAACATTGTTAGAAACTGCAGGCCGAGAAAATCAGTCGCAAGTAGCAAAAGCTGTGCTTGCCAGTTTTACGCATTTACCAACACTTAAAGTAATTAGCGCACCACTTAAATAGTGGCTCGCATACAATAAAGCACAGCCAGAGCTGTGCTTTATTAAAACGTGCCATTTTATCGCATTAAATAACTCACTAACAGCGTTAAAAATTATTCATATAAAACAACTATACTTCATAATTTTTGCTTGTTACTGAGCCATTTTCTTATCGTTATAATAGCCCACTAATTAATATAACCTATATTAATCAAGTAATACTTTAGCTGCTTCTAATACGACTGCTACAGATTTACGTTCAATTTCACCGTGGTCAACATTTGGTATTTCTTGGCGAGTACGGTTAACAAGTACGCCTGCTACACATGCAGCTTGTAAACCAAGGGCTGCACACATAGTAAATAATGTTGCTGATTCCATTTCGTAGTTCATCACGCCCAGTTTTTGCCACTCTTCGCAGCTACCTTGTAGTGATTTAGGAACGTAACCAGAATGCGTATCGTAACGCTCTTGCCCTGGGTAGAATGTGTCGCTTGATGCAGTAATACCAATATGGAAGTCGATATTTAAGTTTTTACATGCTTGTACCATAGCTTGTGTTGCATAAAAGTCAGACACAGCAGGGTAGCTAAGCGGTGCAAAATGTTGGCTAGCACCGTCTAAACGTACAGACGCTTGGCTAATTAAAATTTCGCCTTCGTTAATATGTGGCTGAATTGCACCTGTTGTACCAATGCGTAAAAATTTACGCACGCCAAGTTGTGCTAATTCTTCTACTGCAATAGACGTAGATGGACCACCAATACCCGTAGAACAAACAACCACAGAATGGCCATTTAATTGACCTAAATAAACATGAAACTCACGAGTTTGAGCAAGGCAGGTTGGATTGTCTAGGAATTGTGAAATGCGTGCAGCACGATCTGGGTCACCTGGTACAATCGCAAGTTTTGCACCTTTAAGATCGTCAATACATAGTCCTAAGTGAAATACCTTTTCCATAGCTAAGCCTTATTATAATAAATTGTGTCAATCTAGCATCATTGCTAGAAACGTTTACTAAGTACAGGACGATTGTCCGTTTTACCTTAACTCCTCCAATTAAGACTTAATAATGTTATGTGCCAATTTGATTTATTCATCAACTATGAATATTCAACCAAGTACTTATATACCCAGCACAAACGCACTGTTGACTTGTTCAAGTAGACATAATAAGTATCACTCAAGCGCGTAACTACAATTAAATAGTTGATTGCCTAATGCTATTAATTTCAATTAAATTCAACCACTTACATCGAACTTGGTTGCTTCAGAGCTAAAGTGTTTATTTACTTTAGGCACTGATTTATTTAGCAAAGTAAATTTTATTTGAAGTTTAGGCATTTTTAGTAATTTTGCATAACTAATCAAAATTAATTAGCTACGTACAGAATAAAAAACGAAAGGGTTTATTATGAGCACACAATTTGAAGCATTTAAAAACAAAGTTGAGCACTGTTTGTGCGCACCAGGTGATGGCGTATACACAGTAAACACTGCAAAAGAGCGCAAAGCCGCACTGCGTAATAAACTTTATGGGCAAACTGAAAACGTTGATAACTTATGGCGTGAATCATTAAATGAATTACCAAATTCGCCACATAAAGCGGTAATGCTAGGTATTAGCTCTGATTGTGGCGGTGGTATTTTACGCGGCGCAAATTGGGGGCCATTGTTTGTGCGCTCAGCATTAATTGATCAGCAACCGCAGTGCCATTCGTTTGATTTAGGTGATGTACGTGTAATTCCGCATTTACTTCATGATAAATACCTAAATGATGCAACCATTTCTAATTGCCAAAAAGCCCTATACGGGAGCGAAGATAACGACTATTACGTAAGTCCGTTATCAATCACTGAGGATGTATGCGACAGTTTTTACGCAACATTTAAAGATAAAGGGATATTTGGCATTGGTGGCGATCACTCAATAAGTTACCCACTTACTAAAGCGTACTTAAAAGCAAAACGTGAGCAGGGCAAACGCACCGCTATTATTCACTTTGATGCCCATACCGATTTACTTGTTGAGCGCTTGGGCATTGATTTATGTTTTGGCTCTTGGTGTACACATATTTTAGAATTTTTACCGGCACCACATCATTTAATTCAATTTGGTATACGCTCAAGTGGTAAGCCTAAAGCGCACTGGGAAAGTACCTTTGGCGTTAAGCAACATTGGGCTGCTGATATTATTGAGCGTGGCGCAGCAGCGGTTGCTGCCGATGCTATTGCGCAATTAAAGGCTGATAACGTAGATGAAGTATACGTAAGCTTTGATATTGATGCGCTTGATGCAGAGTTTGCATCTGCCACCGGTACGCCAGAGCATAACGGTTTAACACCACAGCATGCGCTTGATATTTTATCAGCCATTGCAGATGAGTTCCCGATTACGGGTGCGGATATGATGGAAATAGCGCCATTTACCGACAGCTCTTTAGTTGGTCAGTCAAGCTCTGAAACAACACTTAGAGAAGGGGCAAAAATTTCAGCCTTTTTGATTAATGCAATGAACAAGTAATAATCTTAATTTAGCTAATTAAGTAATCTAGTCCTATCTACGTATATGGCTAGATTTATATTGCAAGAACTGGCAGTTAACCTGCTCTAAGCTATATTTAGCGTATACCTAGTATAAGCATTTAAAGGTTTCGTTGAATGAAGGTTTTATTATTTTTTTTATGCATCTTAAATATTAGTGTTAGTGCAACAGAAATAACATTGGTGACTGAAGTTTTCCCTGATTTACAGTATATAAATAAAGATAATCAACTAGTCGGTAGCTCAATCGACAAAGTAAATAAAGCACTTGATGGCTCAGGTATTGATTACACTATTTTAGTTCATAATTGGACCGTGTCTTATAATGCTGTACTACGTGACAAGTACACCTGTATTTTTTCTATGGTTAGACTGCCAAACAGAGAAAAAAAGTTTACCTGGATAGCTGAACTCGAACCTTTTGACTCTGCTATTTATGCCCTAAAATCTCGCAGTATAAAACTAAATACTTTAAACGATGCTAAACGCTATAAAACAGCCGTACTTAGAGAAAACTTTAGCCATCACTATTTAGTTGAGCGAGGGTTTAGTGAGTCCCAGCATTTATTACTAATCGACAACTTAGATAAAATAGATAAATTAGTGAGTACAAGGCACGATATTTTAGATTTTATAGTATTAAGTAAAAAGCAATTTGCTCATAGAGCTAAAACTGAACCAAAGTTAAAGTTACTTGAACCCGTACTGAGCTTAAACACCGCACAATCTCCTTTGTACTTTGCGTGCAATATTAATATGGATCCTTCCTTAGTAACTCAATTAAAAGCCGCCTTTAGTAAAATTTAAAGAGTGAAATTTATAGTTTTACAAGCTTAACTAATTGAAATTTAGTGGTTAAAATATATATTGTAAATTTAAATTGCTGCGTTTAAAAAAGCGATTATAATCAGCTGCTTTTGTTTCAAAAGCACTAACTTTTTTGGAGCGTTAAATGGGTGATTTAATCGGGATTAGCTTATTGATCTTGATCAGTGCGTTGTTTGCTATGTCGGAAATAGCAATTGCAGCGTCACGAAAAATAAAGCTGCGAGTAATGGCAGATGAAGGCAATATAAAAGCGGCTGCGGTATTAAAACTGCAAGAGAATCCGGGTGCTTTTTTTGCCATGATTCAAATAGCACTCAATGCAATTGCTATACTGGGCGGTATTGTAGGCGAGCAGGCACTATCTCCTTATGTTGAAAGTATATTAGTACTTTTTTATCAAGGCGCGCATTTAGAAAAAATTAGCTTTTTATTCTCGTTTTTTACTATTACTTCTTTATTTATATTGTTTGCCGATTTAATGCCAAAACGCTTAGCGATGATCATGCCTGAAGCGGTAGCAGTTAGAGTGGTGACAATAATGCGCTGGGTTACCTTTGCATTAACGCCGCTGGTTATGTTTTTTAACGGCGTAACAAACTTTGTACTGCGTTTATTTAAAGTACCGGCTGAGCGAGAAGACAATGTAACAACGGAAGATATTGTAGCAATGATGGACGCAGGTGCTGCATATGGCAGCTTACAAAAACAAGAATACGAACTCATTGGTAATGTGTTTGACCTAGAAGCCCGATTTTTATCGAGTGTAATGACGCCTCGCGACCAAATTGTGTATTTTGATTTAAACGAAAGCAGCCATGATATTGCGACTAAAATTATTGACCATCCTCATAATCACTTTTTAGTGGTATCAGGAAACTTAGATAAATTACATGGCTCAGTAGAATCTAAAGATATTTTAAGGCAAGTGCTTAAAGGTGATGTAGCAAATATAAATGATGAGCTTATTGATAAGGATGTTTTTTACCTTCCAGAAACACTGAGCTTATCTGAGGCGTTAAATGCATTTAAAAGTGCAGCAAAACCATTTGCCGTTGTGGTTAATGAATATGCTTTATCGGTCGGTATTGTTACGGTTAAAGATTTAATGAAAGGCTTTATGGGGGATTTAATTACCCATCAAGGTGATGAGCTAATAATTGAGCGCGACATGGACTCTTGGCTGGTGGATGGTTTAACACCTATTACTGATTTAGCTAAAGTATTAGATATAGAAGAGTTTCCACAGCAAATGCATTACGAAACGGTTGCTGGTTTTTTAATTTATACCATGAAACGTATTCCTAAACGTGCCGAACATTTTACGTATGCAGGGTTTAAGTTTGAGGTTGTTGATGTAGAAGGAATTAGGGTGGAGCAGTTACTTGTTTCCCGAGTAGCTCCTACAATAACGTCACCACCTGTAACTGAGTAAATTGCACTTTTAAAGTGAGAGTATTTATCTATAGGTACATTTAAAGGCCAAGCTATGCTTGGCTTTTTGTTTTTAATTAGTAAATAACCATTACTGCTATTTTATTAATAAGCTAGATTATTTAATTTTCATCAGGTTAACATGGTGCACTACCTAATACTTACATTGTTTTTTTAGAGTGTAAGTTTCTATAAATTTCGTCGTATTAAGATTCATTATTGAACACTTTTACTTTAGAATGATCGTTCACTCTAAATTAAAAGGTATTTGACATGCAGCGTTCCCGCATCGCTTTATTTGTATTATCAGCCCTCGTCGGTTCTGTTGCTTTAACTGGTTGCGACCAGGCAGCTGAACAGTCGCAAGCTTCTGCACCAAAAGCCGTTCCAGTAGGGGTTATTACATTAAAAAGCCAAGCGCTTACTCTCAAAAAAGAACTTCCTGGTCGTATCAGTGCATTTCAAATTGCTGAAATTCGCCCACAAGTAAGTGGTATTGTGCAATCTCGTTTATTTGTAGAAGGTAAAGAGGTTAAACAAGGCCAGGCTCTGTATCAAATAGACCCTGCGACATTTGAAGCAGACTTAGCAGCAAGTGAAGCAAGTGTTGCACGGGCTCAGGCAAGTATTTCAAGTAGTAAAGCCAAGGCATCTCGTTTTAGCGAGCTTTTAAAAATAAAAGCGGTAAGTCAGCAAGATTTTGACGAGGCTGATGCTGCATACAAACAAGCAAAAGCTGAATTGTTAACAGCTAAGGCGCAGTTACAAACAGCGCAAATTAATCTTGATTACAGCCATGTGTCTTCGCCAATCAGTGGGCAAATTAGTAAATCAAGCGTAACTGTTGGTGCTTTAGTTAGCGCAAACCAATCAACAGCGCTTGCTACCGTTACTCAGCTTGATCCAATTTATATCGATTTAACACAATCAAGTAACGAACTTACAAAGCTTAAAAAATCACTTGCATCTGGCGATTTAACGGTTGATTCTGCGAGTCAAACTGATGTTGAACTCACTATGGAAGATGGGTCAATTTATCCTCACAAAGGCACATTGCAGTTTTCTGAAGTGACTGTTGACCCAAGTACTGGCTCAGTAACACTACGTGCTAAATTTTCAAACCCAGAAAAATTATTACTGCCAGGCATGTACGCCCGAGCTTCTATTGTGGAAGGTGTTAAGGCGGGTGCTATTTTAGCTCCGCAACGTGGTGTTAGCCGTAATTCAAAAGGCGAACCAACAGCAATGGTTGTGAGCAAAGACAACACAGTAGAAAGCCGCGTATTAAAAGTAGACAGAACGATTGGTTCTGATTGGCTTGTTACTGATGGCTTAATGGATGGCGATAAGTTAATAGTTGAAGGTTTACAAAAAATCCGCCCTGGTGCACCAGTTAATCCATCTGAAATTCAATCGTCTGCTAAAGCCGATCAAGCGCAATAACGGAGAGTTTTAATGTCACGATTTTTTATCGATAGACCGATATTTGCTTGGGTACTCGCTATTGTAGTGATGCTTGCAGGTATTTTGGCGATTAGGAGTTTACCTATTTCGCAGTATCCTTCAATTGCACCACCTGCAGTGAGTATTACTGCAACGTACCCTGGTGCATCTGCACGTACACTAGAGGATACGGTTACGCAAGTTATTGAGCAAAAAATGAAAGGACTTGATGGCTTGCTTTATATGTCATCTACTTCTGAGTCGAGTGGTTCTGCTACGCTTACACTTTCGTTTAGCGCTGAAACTGACCCTGATATTGCACAAGTTCAAGTGCAAAATAAACTAGCGACAGCGACTCCACTATTACCAGAAGCCGTTCAAAGGCAAGGCGTTGTAGTTGCAAAGTCTGCACGTAACTTTTTAATGGTTTATGCTTTTGTGTCTAAAGATGGCAGCATGAATAACATTGATATTGGTGATTATGTTTCATCAAACGTGCAAGATATTGTCTCGCGTGTTGAAGGCGTAGGTGAAGTGCAGTTGTTTGGTTCTCAGTACGCGATGCGTATTTGGTTAGACCCTGCAAAGTTACAAAATTATAAGCTTACACCTGCTGATATTAGTGCATCAATTAGTGCGCAAAATGCACAAGTATCTGCCGGTCAACTTGGCGGTATGCCTGCCGTTGATGGTCAGCAACTTAATGCAACAGTAACTGCGCAAAGTCGATTACAAACGCCAGAGCAATTTGAACAAATATTAGTTAAAACCAATCCAGATGGCTCTTTTGTACGTCTAGAAGACGTTGCTAGAGTAGAGCTTGGCGGTGAAAGCTACCGCGTTGTTGCTCGTTACGATGGACAACCAGCATCAGGATTAGGTATTAAATTAGCCAGTGGTGCTAACGCACTTGATACTGCCGCTGGAGTTAAAAAAGCAATTGAAGAGCTAAAACCGTTTTTTCCAGAGGGGTTAGATGCTGTTATACCTTACGACACAACGCCGTTTGTATCGTTATCTATCGAAAAAGTTATTCATACATTAATTGAAGCTGTTGTACTTGTTTTTGTAGTTATGTATTTGTTCCTACAAAACTTTAGGGCAACGCTTATACCGACAATAGCAGTGCCAGTGGTTTTACTAGGTACGTTTGGTATTTTATACACCTTTGGTTATTCAATAAATACGCTAACGATGTTTGCGATGGTGCTTGCCATAGGCTTATTAGTAGATGACGCAATCGTTGTTGTAGAAAATGTTGAGCGCTTAATGACCGAGGAAAAGCTCTCGGCGCTTGAAGCAACACGAAAATCTATGGATGAAATTAAAGGCGCGCTGGTAGGTATTGCCATGGTGCTTTCTGCGGTATTTATCCCAATGGCATTTTTTAGTGGTTCTACCGGTATTATTTATCGTCAGTTTTCTATTACGCTTGTATCGGCAATGGGCTTGTCGGTATTGGTGGCACTTATTTTAACACCTGCATTGTGTGCAACGCTTTTAAAACCAAGCCATGTTCATGATAACACGTCATTTATTGGCAAGTTTTTCACTGGTTTTAACCGTGGGTTTGATAAAACTAATAGCGGTGCGCAAGGCTTTGTTAGCCGAATGATCAACCACTCTAAGCGTTATTTACTTATTTACGCGGTGATAGTGGGTGGCATGGTGTATGTATTTTCGCATTTACCAACGGCATTTTTACCAGACGAAGACCAAGGTATTTTATTTAACCAAGTTTCA
Source organism: Pseudoalteromonas sp. SWXJZ94C (assembly GCF_015864385.1). Taxonomy (NCBI): domain Bacteria; kingdom Pseudomonadati; phylum Pseudomonadota; class Gammaproteobacteria; order Alteromonadales; family Pseudoalteromonadaceae; genus Pseudoalteromonas; species Pseudoalteromonas sp. SWXJZ94C. The sequence continues at coordinate 79,397 of NZ_JADYXF010000013.1, read as the reverse complement.
TTACCAGCGGGTTCTACAACACAGCAAACGCTAGAAGTTGTTAAAAAAATGGAGAACCATTACCTAAATGAGCAATCTGAGGCTGTTAACGGTATCTTTACTGTAACAGGATTTAGTTTTGCAGGTTCAGGTCAAAACTCTGCAATTGGTTTTGTTAACCTTAAACATTGGGATCAGCGTCAACGCGATGATTTATCGGTACAAGGTGTTGCAGGTAAAGCAATGGGGTACTTCTCAACTATAAAAGAAGCATTTGTTTTTGCCTTTCCGCCACCTGCAATTGTTGAACTGGGTACTGCTAATGGTTTTAATATCTTTTTACAAGACCGTGTAGGCCTAGGGCATGATGCACTTTTAGCTGCGCGAAATCAGTTGTTAGGTTTAGCAAGCCAAAGTCCAATTTTAGCGGGCGTACGTCCAAATGGACAAGAAGATATGCCAGAACTACAACTTGATACAGATTTGGCAAAAGCCGAAGCGCTTGGCGTGTCGCAAAACGATATTAACAGTACACTTTCGACAGCATGGGGTAGTAGTTATGTGAATGACTTTATTGACCGTGGTCGAGTTAAAAAAGTGTATATGCAAGGTGATGCACAATCGCGCATGGTGCCTGAGGATCTAAATAAGTGGTATGTGCGCAATGATAATGGCGATATGGTGCCGTTTTCAGCGTTTGCTAGTGCCTACTGGACGTATGGTTCGCCACGTTTAGAGCGTTACAATGGTTTTTCAGCAATGGAAATTCAAGGTAGCGCAGCGCCGGGTTACAGTACAGGTCAAGCAATGGATGAAATGGAGCGTTTAGTTAAACAATTACCTAATGGTATTTCGTCTGAGTGGACCGGTATTTCATTCCAAGAGCGCTCAAGTAGCGGTCAAGCACCTTTACTATATGGCTTATCGCTGTTGTTTGTATTTTTATGTTTAGCCGCGCTTTATGAAAGTTGGTCGGTACCGTTTGCGGTAATGATGATTGTGCCACTGGGTATATTTGGGGCAATTATGGCTGCGGTAACAGGTGGATTATCTAACGATATTTACTTACAAGTAGGCTTATTAACCACCATTGGTCTTGCCTCTAAAAATGCGATACTGATTGTAGAGTTTGCGATTCATAAAATGGATGATGGGCTCGGATTAGTAGATGCAGCAGTTGAAGCAGTTCGCTTACGTTTACGTCCAATACTCATGACTTCGATGGCCTTTATTTGTGGTGTTATACCACTTGCTATAGCCTCAAGTGCGGGTTCTGGTGCGCAAAATGCGTTAGGTATTTCTATTATTGGCGGCACACTCGCATCATCAATATTAGTTGTTGTATTTGTACCGTTGTTTTTTGTATTAGTTCGTCGTGTATTCCCTGGTAAGTCTAAAGAACCTATTAAGGAGAGTGCAGAATGAGTGTGAAAACATTTACTTTAAGTGCTATAGCACTTGTTGTATTAAGTGGCTGTCAACTTGCACCTGAGCAAAAAGATATCACTTTACCAGTACCTGATGCATATGCATCGGGTGCTGGGCAAGCACAAGAAGCGGCTTTAAAGTGGCAGCAGTTTTTTAGTGATAAAAAACTACAATCACTTATAACGCAAAGCTTAGAGTACAATAAAGATATGCAAATGGCTGTGCTTAATGTGCAACGTGTACGTGGTTTATATCAAATTGAAGACTCTGCATTGTATCCGTCATTAGACTTTAATGGTTCGGGTACGCGCCAGCGTTTACCGGCTGATTTGTCGGGTACTGGCGATGCAGCTATTAGCTCTCAATACAGTGCTACGGTAGGTATTACGTCGTACGAGTTGGATATTTGGGGAAAAGTACGCAACCAATCAAAGCAAGCTCTGCAAAACTTATACTCTACTGAGCTTAGCCAATACAGCACGCAGGTATCGCTAGTAGCAGAACTTGCTAATGCGTGGCTAAATTACGCTGCCGATCAGCAGTTATTAAAATTAGCTCAAGATACGTTAACGTCTCAACAAGAGTCGCTGTCGCTTACTCAAAAAAGTTTTGATTTAGGTGCAGCTTCAAAAATTACGCTTGAGCAACTTAGAAGCACAGTGGCTACTGCAAAAGTTGATATTGCAACCTATAAACGCCTGTTACAGCGCGACAAAAATGCGCTTGATTTGTTAGTAGGTAAGCCAGTGGCGAGTGATTTATTGCCAAGTAAATCATTGGATTCACTTTTAAGTTTACCCGCTATACCAGTAGGTTTGCCATCTGACTTATTAACTCAGCGACCAGATATTAAAGCTGCTGAGCACTTGTTATTAGCTGCAAATGCCAATATTGGTATTGCGCGTGCTGCTTTTTATCCAAGTATTAGTCTAACGGCTAATGCCGGTACAGCGTCTAGTGATTTAAGTGATTTATTTGATGCAGGCTCTGGTACGTGGAGCTTTGTGCCATCGGTGAGTTTACCTATTTTTAATATGGGTCGAAACCAAGCTCGTTTAGATGTAGCACAAGCAGATCAAGAAATTGCATTGGTTACGTATCAGCAAAAAATTCAGCAAGCTTTTCGTGAAGTATCTGATGCATTAGCTGATAGGCAAGGGTATCAAGAGCAATTAGATGCACTTGATATGCTACTAAAAAGCCGACAATCAACATTTGATTTATCGCAAGCACGATACGATAACGGTGCCGATAGTTACCTACAAGTACTTGATGCTCAAAGAACGTGGTACAGCGCCCAGCAACAGAACATTGTTGGTCAACAAGCTTTACTCGCTAGTAAAATTAGCCTGTACAAAGTAGTTGGTGGTGGCTGGGATCAAAACGTTAAAACTAGCCAAGCTAAGTAATATAAATGGCTGTACTTAATTATATGTATAGCCATTTAATACAGTAGTAGGTCTAAATAGCTGGTGTAAGTTAGCGCGTTGAATACACTTATATTTGTATATGACTTACCATTAAAACACCTTTTGTCGAACCGATTGGTTTGGTAATGGAGTTTCGTATGAAAACCAAAAGACACACAGACCCAGCACTTGCACAGGCGCGAAGAGAGCAAGTTCTTTGCGCTGCAGCTGATTGCTTTCGCCGTAAAGGTTACCATGGTGCAGGTATGGCTGAAATATCAAGAACAGCAGGCATGAGCGCTGGGCATATTTATAATTACTTCGAAAGCAAAGAAGCAATTATTGAAAGTATTATAGAAAAAGACATGGAAGAGATGTTTTCTATATTTCAAGAGTTTGAAGATCAACCAGGCGATATTTTGACGGTTTTATTAGATGGTTTAAATATTGGCGTTAAAAGACACATGGACACAGGTGCATGCGTTGTTGATTTAGACATGATGGCTGAAGCAGGCAGAAACTTTAAAGTAGCGTCTTTATTGCGAGATGCCGATACGCAAGCACGTAACAGAATGCGCCAGCTTCTTATTAGTGAAAGCAGTGTTATTAAAGACATTGATGAGGCGGAGTTAGATAGTCGTATTAATGTTATTTTTTCTGTAATGGCAGGGTTATTACTTAGAAAGGTACTTTACCCAGAGCTTACAGAAGAAACTGTATTAATAGCGCTTCGCCCAGCAATGAAAACCTTACTTATGCCATTTGAGCGCTAATAAAAGTAAATCTAAAAACTAGCCAATAAACTTGGCTAGTTTTACTTTAATGAGCACAGGTTTTAAAATCGCTCTATAGACCACTGCAAAGCAATAAGTGCAATTGCAATTGAGCCTATTGGCATTAACCATTTTTTATACCAATCGTAATTTCTTACCCAAATCAATAGCGGCAAGGCAACAAGTAAAATACTAAGCTGACCAAACTCAACCCCTAAGTTAAATGCAAGAATACTTAGTAATTGATAATCGCTAGATAACCCAAGCTCGCCTAATACACTGGCAAATCCCATTCCATGTAATAAACCAAATGCGAACGTGAGCCAACCCAGACGAAGTACTACGGGCCATACATTATTTAGCGCGGCAAAAAGTACAGATATTGCAATACCGAGTTCTACCCAGCGACTATTTGGTGACACAAGGTTTAATGCCGTCGCGGTGAGCGTAATAGAATGCGCAAGCGTAAATGCGGTAACTATCCAAGCCGTGTGCTTAATTATTTGTTTTTTTGATGTAATACCTTGCCACTGCTTTTGTGTACGAGTAAGTACGCATGGCAGCAACAGGGCAATTAAAAATAAAATATGATCAACACCAATTAAAATATGTATAACGCCTTGATACACATACTGACTGAAGGTGCTTAAATAGCTTGACTGAGTAACACTAAACGTTTGCTTTGCATCGTTAATATTAAATACACGCGATACATTGTTTATATTCACAATTGCTTTGTGATTTGCATCGGTTTTAAAAAAAGCACTGTAATTAAGCGTGACTGAATTATTGCTATCGCAATTAAATAAAAGTGGGATCACTAAATAGGGCTGATTAAAGTGATTATCTAATTGGTACGTTGCTTCACTCGATAAAGCACATACCTGCTCAGTTTGTGATAGCGTTAAACTAGCGCTAATAAATTGGTTGATTGAGCTGCGTTTTGCTTTAATTTCTGCCCACGATATTTGTCCGTTTTGATCTAGATCGAGCGGGACTATTTGTTCTAAATCGGCAATGTTAACTTGCCAATCACCGATGTATTGATTTTTATTAGTGTCGTTGTTAAGCGTTATATAACTGGTACTTAACTGATGAGAAAAACTACTTGCTGAGTAAAAAAAAAGTATTGAGGTAATAATTAATAAGAAAAAAGTTCTCATAGAGTGTCTCGTTGCATCGCTTTAGCTTGAATAATTAATTGCTCGTCTGCGCTCATTTTTGCTTGTTGCCAATTAATATTTGCCCAATATAATGCTTTTTGACCATTAGGCTGCACTGCAATGTAATATTTTGCTAAATCGCTGGCATGAAAAGTATCTTGGCGTAACTCACGTAAATCAACACGGCTTTTCATCATAGTTTGCCATTTTTTATCAGAATTATTTAGTTTTTTTTCTGCAATGGCAAGTCTCAGTAAAATAGCATCTTCTAAATTATTATTATCGGTGAGTAATTCCCCCAAAGTATCTAGCAGTTGCTGGTCATTATTTAGTTCAAGTTGTATGTCTGCCCACAAAACAATAAGACTGACAGGGGCTTTTCGTAAATCTATATCTTGTATATATGCAAAAGCAGCATCATAGTTATTTAAGCGGTAGCTCATTTCACTCAGCACGTGTGTAGTTGCTAGGCTTATATCTTTATTTTGAGTTATCTTTTTTAAAGATTGATAGCTTTGTAAAAGGTCATCGTGCTGACTTTGTACATCTAATACACATGTACTCGTAGTTGTTATACTTACTAATCCGATTAATGCCACGCATTGTTGTTTTGCTTCAATAAACCGACCTTTAGTCATGTAAATGTTTGCAAGTAGTAAGTGGCTATTGCTGTGATTAGGCTCAATTGCTAATACTTGATTGGCTACGTTTATAGCTTCGTTAAATAGGTGTTCTTTTTGTAATACGCGTGCATATAAATAGCCAACTTGAGGTGTTGGGTTTTGCTTATACAATGTAGCTAAACGTGTTTTAAGCATGCCTTGTAAGCGCTCCGTTTGTCCTACATATTGGCTGTTAACCACGAACGAATTTATTTCATCAAGGGAGAGTTTAGCTGTAATTAAAGAGCTACTAGATGCTACAACGCTATCGTCACTCGGAATATAAGGCTTTGTAAAAGCATTACATGAAAATAAAGTCGCAATAAGTGCGGTTGTTAATTTAACTGATTTAATGCTGGGTAGGTGCATTTTAATATCCTTAAAAAAGCCATCCATGGCCTGTCAGCTTAATATTTACTGATTAGTTATTATTTGTAGAAAGCAAGTCATCAACATCAGTATCTGCGTTTGTAAAAACACGACCATTTACTGAAAGAGGCTCTGCATTAGGACCTTGATTAAATGCATCTGTTGCAAATTGAGCAAAGTCTACTTGCAATGCTTCAATTGTAATATTAACGCTAGCGCTTACTTGTTCATTAACGCCATCTGATACGCTAAATACAAAACTATCAGCGCCAGTTGCTTCTTTATTTGGCGTATAAGTATAACTACCGTCTGCATTTACAACAGTGCTGCCAAGCGTAGAGTTTGACGTTAAGCTATAGGTTAGTGCATCGCCATCTACGTCATCAGCTACTAGCATGTCATTAATAGCAACCTCAGTTTGCGTTGTAAGTGCGACATTACTTGTTGTTGGTGCTGAATTTACAGCGGGTGATGATTTTTTATCATCATCACTACATCCACTTATTACTAAAAAACTAACAAGTAAACACGCATGTGAAGCTTTTAAATTACGCATTATCGTGATCCTTATTTAGAACCCGCAAGTGGTGTTGCAAGATATGGGAAGCTAGCATCCATCATAGATGCATTTACAGGTGCACCATCGGTAAATGGTACAGTCCCTACATTAGCATCCTCTGGTGTACAAAGACCTAAATCAGTATCTTCTCCACCTACAGGAATAGGATGACATAAACGTCCCATTACAACGCGTAGCGCAATATCAACTACGTCATCACCAGGGCGACGACCGTTTGGAAAGCCAGCTAAGTCGTTACCAACTACACCAAATGTTGATTGATCAGCTTGCGCTGTGGCTGCAATAGCAGTGTTTAATCGCAACATTTCTGAAGGTGTTACCGTAGCTTGTTGGTTAACGCCTGCAAAGCCTGTTAAAAATGCGGTAATTAAATCTGTGCGTGGGAAGTTTGTTGGTGCAAGTGTTTCTAAATTAGCGCCAAGTGTTGTGTTAACAGCATCTTTAAATAAAATATTTAATAGTTCAGGTAAAGCAGGATGAGAAACATAATCTAAAAATTGTGCGTCATCTTTTGGATGAGCTGTAGAAAATGTATCTTTGTCTTTAATACCAATTACAAGTTCGTTTACAAGTGGATTACCTAAACGAGAAACTTGTGTTAATGCGCCGCCGTTAACAGCGTTGTTAGCAAATTTAGCATTAGGATTTAAAATGCGTGCTTGTGGTAAGCTCGCTGTTGTCCACGAACCAATTACACCATTTCCTTCACCTACAACACAACTTTTAGGAATTTCGATAGCGATAGAGGTTATGTTTTTATCAGCTAAATCATCGTTGTCAGCAGATTGTGTAATACCACCTGGAAAGCCACCGCCATCGCCAGCACCTGGAGCACTATCGCCTTCAACTGGTACATAATTTACCAAATCAAATGTTTTGCCTAAATTTACTACGAATGGGTCTTTACGTTGTCCAACAAATACTCTTGCCATTGAGTTACAGTTAGGAATTGAAACTTGATACATAAATTGATCTGCATAAGTTTGATAATTTTCCATAGAAGTGAATGTTTTATTACCAATGTAATCAAGCGGCTTTTTAAATGTTGTTGAATTTGTTGCTGTATTATTTAGCTCAACACTAGTGCCTACTTTTTGAGGACCGTTAATCATACTTACAGTGTAAGATTCACTAAAGTTAGCCGCACTGTCATTACCTGCTGACACACCGCCTACATTTTTAAGTGGAACAGATACCGTACGTTGGTTACCCTCAGGACCTACTGTTAATTGTACGCCTTGATTATCGTTTGGCAGCATGCTTTCAAAGTTAAACGCAAATGTAATGTCTTCAACTGCATCGCCGTCGTTATCAATGTGAATGTTGTATGTTGCGTCTGGGTCCATTGCAAAATAATTTGGACCACCGTATGCATCTTGTAATGGGATGTAGTTAGCAATTAATGTAACGAAATCGTCACGACCTTGTTCATAACTATTAAAAATATAAAAATCTGTAGAGTCTAAAGTCGGGAAGCGACTAATATTTGGTGCTTCTCTGTGGCTTGACGCCTCGCTTGGTGCACTAGCAAATGTACTGCATATTACTACTGCAAGTATTGATGGAGTTAAAGCTTTCATGACTTTGTCCTTTAGTTTTTGATTGAAGTCATGAGTAATAACGGGGCAGGTTTTAAATTGGATGCAAAAAAGTTAAATTATTTTATATTTTGTTAAAAATTGGCTACTTTTAAAAGTAGCCAATAAAAAGTTATAAAAGGATTAACTCAGTTGTATACAACACTTCGGTAGGTAAACCATTAGGCGAGCCGCCAATAGGCTCTAAGCTTACCGCTAGCAGAGTAATATTACTGGCATTAAAGCGTTTATCTTTTAGTAATATTTTACCGCCTTGTTTGGGCAATAAACCAAGAGAAATAGGAGTATCTTGACCTTTAAGTATCATCCAAAGCTCATAGTCTTTATTTGTTTGAGCAACTAGCTGGCTGCTTGCTTTTATTGAAAGTGCTTGTTCATTTACATCTATAAACCAAAGTGATTGTTTATCTTGATTTTGAACTAACGCAATTTGTTGCGTATTTTCAATTTTAGTAGCCGGTTGTATTACTAAAAAGGCTAAAACAATACACGCAGCCGTTGCTACAAAAGACCATGTTCTCCAAAGTGATGGTTTGGTGTGTATTACTTTTTTACTTTGCTGCGGCTGGTTTTCAATGCGCTGTATAATTTGTTGCCATACATCATCGCTAGGTGTTTGCGCAGTAATAGAGCTCGCTAAATTATTTAAATTTTGTTCCCACATCGAAATCGCTTCGCGCGCTTGATGAGAAGTAAGTAGCAAGCGTTGAAAGCGTTTTCGGGCTAGCCCTCTTAGTGTACCAAGCACATATTGGCCAGCAAGCGCATCTAATAGTTCAGGTTTGTTATAATTCATAATGTTAAGCACCTTTGTAGCTGCATAAGCCCGCGCCTGATCCAGCTTTTAACTGTGCCCAGGGGCGTATCAATATGATCAACTAATTCGCTATGACTTAGTCCTTTGTAATACGCTAAGTGAATAGCTTGTTTTTGTTGTGAATCTAATTGCTCGATACATTCTACGAGCTTAGTTTCTTCATCGTAAGTTACATCAATAGCTTGCTCGTTATAATCGTCATCACCCATTGATTGCTCTTTTCGTACTTTATTGTAGCGAAGTGCATCAAGGCTTCTGTATCTAACAATACTAATCATCCAACTAATAACCGTACCTTTAGATGAATTATATTCTGAGGCATTATGCCAAATTTTTATAAAAGCATCCTGTAATACTTCTTCTGCATGAGCTCTGTTTGTTAGCATATTTAATGTTATAGCGAACAATTTACCGTTCGTTTGTTGGTAAAGATTTGAAAAAGCATGCTTGTCTCCTTGTGCTGTTGCGCACAAAAGTGGTAGTAATTCATCATTATCCATAAGGTTCCTGTTTTTTCTTGTTGTCATTAAGTAAACGTATAAAGGTGAAGTTTGGATGCAAAATAATGTGAAGCAGATATTTGAACCAACTAAACTATACGTTACAACAAGTAAATAAAGATCATTTTTGTAAATATATAGTTATGGGAATATTTGACTTATTACAATGTAAAAAGCACATAACTTTAATTCAGTGTTATTAAGTGAATTTTTAGTTATGAAATAGTCTTTTAAATTAATAGCTTATGTTTTTAGCGTGTTGCGCCTTAAACTTTTATATGGCGCGTTATTTGCAACGTTAAAAATTCAACCGTTTAAATAAGCAAAAATAATAACGGTAATACACCATTAAAGGAGACAGTATGTGGGCTGCAATTAGTTATTTAATACTAGCGTTGTTACTTATATTGACAGGCTGGGAAGTAAACTCAGTTTATTTTTCGATTGTTTTTTACTGGACCGCTCTATCACTTACGCTTGTTAGTGCTGCTTATATTTTTAATATAGCCAAAATATTTAGAAAGCGTGAAAACGGTGTAATTCCTTTTTATATACGTTGGGCATTCGTACCATTTTTGTTTGGCGTGCAAATATATAATGCGTGGGCACGTAAACATGACAAAGTGCCGCCCATTCAACAAATTAATAAGCACTTGTTTTTAGCTTGTCGGTTATTTCCTTCAGATATAGATACATTAAAAAGTAACGGTATTACGGCAATTTTAGATGTAACTTGCGAATTTGATGGGTTAGAGTGGAGTTCTACGCAAGAAAATATAAAGTATTTAAATATCCCTGTGCTTGATCACAGTATACCTTCGCACTCACAGCTAAATCAGGCTATTAACTGGATACACCATCATATTAAAAAAGACCGTCGTGTTGTTATACACTGTGCTTTAGGCCGAGGGCGTTCTGTTTTTGTTATGGCTGCTTACTTACTAAGCCAAAATAAAAATGCAGATGTACATGAAGTACTCGCTCAAATAAAAGAAACTCGCCAAACAGCTAATTTGAATAAGCGCCAATTACGTCACCTTGCTAAGCGTCATAAAAAAGGTGAGTTAATAATTAAAAACAAAGCATTTTTAATTGCCAACCCAGTATCGGGTACAAAAATATGGCAAGATAAAGAGCACATAATTATTGCTCGTTTATCAGCTTATTATGATTTAACGGTTTTAACTACATCAACACAAGTTAATGGTACGGCTTTAGCTGAGCAAGCTATGAAGCACAACCCAGACATTGTTATTGCTTGTGGTGGTGATGGCACCGTTGCAGAAGTGGCTAGTGTATTAGTTAATACATCTTGTAAGCTAGGTATTATCCCCTTAGGGACTGCTAATGCACTTGCTCATGTATTAATGGGAATTAGCTCTAAATTTATTCCTGTGGAACAAGCATGTGATTTAATTATTGATGGGCAAACCAGCCTTATAGACACCGCTTACTGTAATAATGAACTTATGTTGTTACTAACGGGTATTGGTTTTGAGCAATCAATGATAGAAAAAGCAGACCGAGAGTCTAAAAATAAATTAGGTCAGCTTGCTTATATCAATGGTTTTTTACAATCATTTAGCGAACAAAAATCGCAAATACTTAACGTTAAACTCGATAATAATGAACCACGAGAAATCTGCACAAATAGCTTTATTGTAGCCAATGCCGCACCTTTTACTACATTGTTAGCACAAGGCGGTGGGCAACCCGACCACAGTGATGGTTTACTTGATATAAGCTGGCTAACCCCTAATGACGAAAACTCTACAACGGTATTAAGTATTGCAGAGCTGATGTTTAGCAGTATTACACAAACACATTTAGCAATTAATTCTCATCATACCAATGCTAAAAAAGTCGAAATTACGGGCGAAAATACAATTAAGTATGTAGTTGATGGGGAAGTTAAAACAGCTGACAAGTTAGTTATTACCATAGAGCCGGCATCACTAAATGTAATTTGCAAAGAGGTATAAAAAGGTATGTAAGAGGGGGCTAAAGTATAAAGTGATGTATAACACGGTTATACATCACTTTATAAATTATTTTTTAATAGAAGGCCAAACAAATCCTGTTGTATCAGGTGCTTGATTTGACGTTTCTCTAGGCGCACTTCTTGGTCTGCGAATAGGTTTGTTATTTATAGTATGAATGTAGAGAGCTTCTACTTTATCGCGTGCCCATGGTGTTTTGCGTAAAAATTTTAAACTCGACTTAATGCTTGGCGCATCAGTAAAGCATTTTATTTTCACTTGCTCACCGAGTGTTCTCCAGCCAAGTCGCTGTTCTAACTCAACAAGTATTTGTTCTAACGTTACCCCATGTAAAGGGTTTTTAGGTTGATTATTCATAGCTGCACTGCTTATTTAAACTATGCGCATTGTAGCTTATTTCACGCATAGAGGCTAATTCACTGTGATTTTTTTAGGCTGCGACGGGTAAATAGCATTGCCTTGTTTATCTATTTTAAGCCAGATTAACTGACTGTTATTTTGTTGTGGGTTTTTTGCACCACAAAGTAATGTAAAAGAGTGTACTTGTATTAAAGCTCCCTCGGTGTAGCGTTTATTATCGTACCAGCAACTAGAATCGAGACTAATAAATTGCTCTGCATCCACCACCGAAAGCGTTTTATTAGAACCTGCATGGCTAAGCATTGTGAATGTTAAGCAACTAAAACAAAAACATAGAATATATAAATTGCGCATTTCTCACCTTAAATTTTCGCGATTTTAAAAATAATACACTAGGGTCTGTTGATCTTTGCGGATTAAAATTTGTTCAAACTAGGGGCTATTTAATCGCGGCGCGAGATTTGTAACCTAGTGGGCTAAGTCAAAACCGAGCAACAAAGAGTAAATAGCCCCTAGGAAGAACCCTTTGGGCAGCGCCTGTTTGGCATTAATGCTACGTTATCGCCTATTTATGGGGAATAACCACACTGTATAGGCTCTGCCTTGCCTAAATACCAAACAGACTGCTGCAAATTTAACCTTGAAAGATCAACAGACCCTAGAGTTAATACAAATTACATTTAATACAATTGGTATAAAAAACATGCTAGGGTAAGTAATATACAACACACTCAACAAAACACAGAACAATAAAAAGGTGAACACATGCAATTTAATCAAACTATGATAGAAGAATTTACATTATTAGCTAAATTCCCTCGCGACAGTAAAATGCAAGGAATTAAACTACATTCAGATGCAGAGCCCAGCCTACTTAGCGCGGCGCAGCGACTATTTGACAAAGGAATTATAGATAGCCCCGATGGCGGTTACTTAACCGATCTGGGCTTGGATTTAATTGAACATATTACGGTTATTCATAGTGCGCTTCAGAGTTAGTATTTAAATTACTTTAATTTGCATCGGGTTGGTTTTGCGGTGCAGCATCACTAAATGCAGCTAATTTATTACAATGTATATAAATAGCTGCAATTTTTGGGTATAAGCTCATATCTATATTAAAACGAATTGCGTTATATACTTGAGGTACCAAACAAATATCAGCGAGTGTAGGCTGGTTACCAATACAGTAGTCATTACTTTTGTTTAGCATGAGTTCTATTTTGTTAAAGCCTTCTTCAATCCAATGTTGGTACCATTTATTTTTACCTTCAGTATCAACACATAGCTCGTCCGATAAATATTTAAGCACGCGTAAATTGTTCAACGGGTGAATATCGCAGGCAATTGCAAAACTCAAATTTCTTATTTGTGCTTTTTGCCACGCAGTACCAGTCACTAATGGACACTGTGGGTATGTTTCATCAAGCCATTCTAGTATTGCTAGTGATTGCGCTAACACGCCTTGGTCGGTTTCAAATGCGGGGAGTAAACCTTGCTTATTAGTCGTTAAATAATCATCCCCAAGTTGTTCTGACTTTAGCAGGTCTACAATAGCGAGTTCGTGCTTTATATCCTTTAAGTTTAAAGCAATACGAACTCTATAAGCAGCAGATGAGCGAAAGTAACTATATAACTTCATGGTTAATTTGCTGAACCCGTAAATTGTTTTTTAATTGTTTGCCAGCAGTCAGTGTAATTTGGTTGGCGCTCTGTACCTTCTAATGCGTATTTTGTTGGCGAAATTATGTAACGTGACTCAAACATAAATGCCAAGGTGTTTTCGTATTTTTGCGGTGTAAGCTCTGCATTTGATGCTTTATTAAATACGTCAGCGTCAGGACCGTGAGGCGACATGCAGTTATGTAAACTAGCACCTCCAGGTATAAAACCGTGCTCTTTTGCATCATACACACCTTCAATTAAGCCCATAAACTCGCTCATTATATTACGATGATAATAAGGCGGGCGGAACGTATTTTCGGCTACCATCCAGCGTGGAGGAAAAATAACAAAATCGACATTTGCCATTCCCTTCGTAGCAGAAGGAGAGGTTAACACTGTAAATATAGAAGGGTCGGGGTGATCAAAGCTAACGCTATTCATTACATTAAAACGTGATAAATCGTATTTATAGGGTGAGCTATTACCAGTCCATGCAACAACATCAAAAGGGGAGTGCTTTATTTCACAGCTAAATAAATTGCCATTAAATTTAGAAACTAGCTCAAAGTTGCCTTCTTTATCCTCAAATGCAGCAACAGGGTATTGAAAGTCTCTGTCGTTTGCATAACCGTTAGCACCAACGGGTCCACGCTCTGCAAGTTCTAATGCATGTCCGTAGTTCTCACAAATATAACCACGAGCGGTATCATTAATTAAATCAACAGAGAACTTAATACCTCGCGGAATTACCGCTATTTCACCTGGTTTAATATTTAACTTACCGCACTCAGTATGTATTAATAATTCACCTTGCTGAGGCACAAACAGCATTTCGCCATCGGCATTACAAAAGTAACGCTCTTGCATTGACTTGTTAGCGACATAAATATGAATACCAATCCCCGATTGACTATTAGCGCTTCCATTCGCGGCCATGGTAACTAAACCGTCAATAAAGTCAGTATCAGCAGTTGGGATAGTAATAGGATTCCAGCGAAGCATTGTGGGCGGGGTTATTGCTTCTGTAATGGGGGCTGTTCTAATTAAACCATTATCTACTGCTTTATAATCACCTTGCACTACCGATGGGCGCAGGCGATAAAACCAAGTTCGGCGGTTTGAAGCGCGAGGAGCCGTAAAAGCCGTTGAGCTAAATTGTTCAGTATATAAATTGTACTTAACTTTTTGCGGACTAAATTGACCTACCGGTAATGCACCAGGTAGCGCTTGTGTTTCAAATTCATTACCAAAACCGGTCATATAATTTAATTGTGTCGACATTACTCGCTCCTGTGAGAGAAGGTTGGTTTAATGTTTATCTCATTTCAGTTAAGGTACTCTCAAGTGAGACTAATATCAAATGTGCTGTTACTCGTAATTGTAAATAAAAATGAACAGTAAAGTAAACTTTATAGATTTGGAATAAACAATAATGAAAATAGATTTAGCAACGTTTTTACCCTACCAGTTAACAAATATAGCAACGCTTGTGAGTAACGATTTTGCTGAGGTTTATCAGGCTCAATATGGTTTAAATATTCCTCAATGGCGAATACTTGCTAATTTAGCGCAGTACGGACAAAGCAATGCAAGAGATTTATGTCGACAAGCAAATATGGATAAATCAACGGTTTCGCGTGCAGTAAAAGCACTTATTGATAAAGAATTTGTGTGCAGTCAGCTAAATGAGCAAGACAAGCGTGCAGCATTATTAACGCTTAGCAATAACGGATGGACTTTATACGAACAAATAGCACCCGATGCACTTAATTGGGAAAAGCAATTACTGAGTGCTTTAAATGATGAAGAATACGCAGTGTTAAACAATATTTTTGATAAGCTAAAAAGTAAATTACAGCAATAAAAAAGCCCATCAAAAGATGGGCTTATAAACTATTACTAATTCAACATGTCAAATTAGAACGTGTAACGAACACCTACACGTAGTTCCCATAAAGACGCATCACGCTGAACTGTCGTGTTTGCATTATTTGGGTTGAAACCTGAATAAACGTAACGACCTTGATCATCAGTAGCTACGCTAATCATTTCAGCACCAACAAATGGACCTTTGTTAAGTACGCCCCAGTCATCGTTAAGTAAGTTAGTAAGGTTATCAATTACGAAGAATGCTTCACCTTTATGACCTTCCATAAATCCAGGCACTTCTTGCGTTAGCTTAAAGTTAAACTTAACAAACCAATCTGAATTTTGCGTATTACGACCAGATATTTCACCACGTTTTAAGCCTTCAGAATCAATGAAGTCATTAAACTCACTAATTTCGTCAGCACTCATGTTGTAAACAACATTAGGATCGTTCACTAATGGAACGTACAGAAGTTGACGAGAACGGTTTGAGTTAACGTCTCCAAATACGCTGTCACCACCATCAAATGTAAAGCTGTAAGGTAAGCCTTTATATGCTTCACCGAATAAATTAAAGCGTGTGTCATATCCATCGAAAAATTCGTGAGTATAACCAAGGTTTAATGTAAAACGATGTGGGATTTCGTAATCTGATGAAGATACACCAGGGTTTAACGGATTAGATGTTGCTAAGTTACCGTAGTTAGAGCTTGCTGTAGAACTCGTCATTGGGTTTACATCATCAGCATCTGTATAAGCATACGATAGTTGTACTCTAATACCGTTATCGAACGCTTTGCTTACTGCTGCAGAGAAAACAGAAGATTGACCGCTATCACCATTAACATTAGTAAGCAGCAAATCGCCATCACGACCTTCAACAGATTCTAAGATAGGACGACCATCGAATGTAGTGACACCAGAGTCTGTAATACCTAAATCAATCGTCGTCGCAGCGTTACGCTTGTCTGAATACAAGAAGTCTAAAGCATAAACATAATCGTTTTCAGTTGTGTAAGTAGCGCCAATTGAATATTTCCATTCTGAAGGAATTTCAAAATTCGGGTCAACTGCATTTGTAGAGCTATCGCCAGAACCAATAGTTACTCCTGCTACAGCATCAAACTGTGATTGAGGTACATCAAAACCAGGCGTGCCACCGTTTGCATTAGACGCAGCAAATAAGTCGATTGCACCGAACTGATTTGCACTAATGTTGGTAATACCATCATTTGAGTATGAATTAGACAACCAAACGTTAGGGTTACCACCTGAGAACAAGCCAACACCAGCACGTACTTCAAGTGCATCTGTTGCATACCATTCAAAGCCAACACGCGGTTGAATTAAATCAATGCCATCAAATGTAGATTGGTTACTAAATCCGTAACGGTCAGTGTAGTTTTGGTTTAGCGTTGGTTTGTCATCGCTTGTGTATTTGTCGTAACGAAGACCAAACGTTAAAGAGGCATCAATATTTGTTAAGCTATATTCATCTTGAACATAAAAAGTATGTTGCGCATACGAGAAGTTTGCAGCAGCGTCAGTTGGATCATTTGTGCCTGCAGCATTGTTGTAAAAAATTGCGCTTGCGATACCGGCTTCGTAATCATCAATTGAATCGAATTGCCACTCACCTTGCGTGTGTTGTACAAACTGGTTAAATACTTCTAGTTCTTCATACTCATACCCTGCAGTAATTGTATGTTGGTCTAAGTAATAAGTACCCGCAATTTTTGCTGTGATTGTGTCATAGTTTAAATCGTTTGATTGACGAGAATCATCTGGACCTAAATATACTGTACCGCCATCGTCTGTATCAATTTGGAACTCACCAAAGCTGCTCGCCGCGTCTAATGATTCCGAACGTGCGTCAAGTTCTGATTTACCTAAGCGAATTTCAGTTGAAAAATCATCGCTCCAATCTGAGTAAAGCGAAGCAATGATTGAATTTAATTCTGCGCCTTGCTCATAAAAATGACTATCTAGTGAAAGGCGTGTAGAGCCTGTATCTGACTGAGATAATGTAAAGCCATCGTTGTGGTTATAAATTAAGTTAGCACGATGATTTTCATTAATATTCCAATCTAATTTAATTAAGATTTTTTCATCTTCTACTGGCGCGCTTGGAGGCGTAGTACCTGCATTATAGCCATACACGTCTTGAGTTATTTGTTGAATACGCGCTAAATCGCTTGCAGAAACACTTGAACCTAGTGGATCGTAGTTAAATTGTGCTACGCCTTCTAGTTTTTCATATGAAGTGTATAAAAACAGTGAATCTTTTATTAGTGGTAAGCCAACATTAAAACCGTAGCGCTTTTCGTTGTAACTACCGTTATCAACGTCTTCGCCTTCAATTTTATCACCTTTTAGTGAATCGTTAGTGTAGTCGAAGAATACACTACCGTGTACTTCATTACCGCCAGACTTTGTAACAGCATTGATGTTACACGATGTAAAACCACCGTACTGCACGTCAAATGGTGCAAGTTCAACAGCTACTTGCTCAATTGAATCGAAAGAGAAAGGGGCACGGATAGTAGGGTAACCGTTTGAGCTTAAACCGAAGTTATCGTTCATACGAACGCCATCAAGGGTTAAGCTGTTAAAGCGTGGATTACCACCACCACAGTTAATAGTACCGCGGCTATCATCGATTGCTACACGTGGATCAATTCGAATGATGTCTTTTAAATCACGGTTAATTGCAGGAGTGTTTTCAAGGTCTGTTAGCGTAAATGTTGAAGCTGGACCTGAACCACCAGACATTGCACTGATTGGCGCGCCTGTTACCACTATTTGTTCAATGTTTGAAATTGACTCAAGCGATGCGTTTACAGGGTAATCGTTACCAATGTTCAAAATAATATTATTGAACTCTTGGTCTGCATAGATGTCAGAATCTACGATTACTCTATATGGTCCACCAACACGTAAACCTTTAGCTGTGAAGTAACCAGCGTCGTTAACTTCAGTTGTTTTTACTGAGCCTGAAGGTACGTGTAAAATAGTAATTTTTGTGCCAGCAGCAGGGTTGCCACTAGGTCCTGTTATTTGACCTTTAATTGCAGACGTAGTTTCGTTTGCTATGGCTGCGCCACTAACACTAACACATGCTGCGATAGCAAGTGAAAGAGCTGTTTTACGAAGTTGAGTTTTCATTTAATTTTCCCGTGTAGTTAATCATTAAATTTTTTATATTTTTATTTTAAATTGTAAATTTTCAACAAAATAAACAGTTCAAGTTCATCTTATTAAAAATCCGTTACTAGTGTACCTCATTTCTTTGTTACAAATAAAATACAACTGCAATGTTTTTTTAATAAATAGTACTATTTTTGAATATTTGAGTGTTTTTTGAGTAACAACTCTATAACGAGGAACATATTACGTGGGTTTTATGACAAAAATGTGAAATTGGGGTGTAAAAAGCAAAAAACCCATTACAATTTTGCAATGGGTTTTGTTAACAAATAACTTAATGTGTTACTACTTACCTATTAAGGCTTAAAATTTGTAGCTCACACCTACTTTAGCTTGCCATGCAGATGATGATTGGTTGATTTGCGAATAGTTACGTACATCAGCGCCGCCAAAACTACTGTCTAATATGTAACGTCCTTGATCATCAAGTCCTTTAAAGTCATAAATAGTTTGGTTAGAATATCCTAGGCGCTTTTCAACACCCCAGTCGCTATTTAACAAGTTTGCGAAGTTATCTATCATAAAGTAAACCTCACCAGAGTGACCTTTAGCAAAACCAGGGATTTCTTGTTTAATGCTTATATCCATAGTAGTAACCCAAGGCTGAGTTGCGGTGTTTTTACCTAAAATACCACCACGCTGAGATATTCCAGCACGTTCTAATAATGGCTCTAATTCAGCCCAAGAAATACCAGATTCATCCCAATTTACGTTTGCATCATCAGCGCCAGTTGGAATATATGGTAAGTAAGCACCATTAGAGAAGAAAGTACTTGTATCCCCTAAGTCACCGTTTTTATACATATTCATTGTGTAACTAAATGGACGACCTGAACGGCGTTCAAAGTACACGTTAAACTTAGTTGCGTACCCTGTAAAAAATTCAGTGTTGTAAGCTAAGTTAACTTTAAAACTGTGCTCTACTTCGTAAAAGCCACGAGCCGCAATATCTTCATTACGGTTAACCGTAATATTGTGCTTGTAGTTACCTTCAGCTTGAGAAGCGGAGCCCGCTGATGATTCTGTTACGTCTTGATGAGCATAACTTGCCGATATAAATAAACCGTTATCCCATTGTTTAGCAATACCAGTTGAGATAATAATTGAACGACCATCCTCAGATGAGTTTGTCATTTCTATATCTGCGTTATCGCTTAAAGAGCCACTGTATATACTTTGGTTAATAACACGCTCACCGTCAGCAGCAAGGCCGATTGGATTAATTGATGTGTTATGCCATACCGCTTCATTTTCTTTTTTATGATAAGCAATTTCTGCTTGCCATTTAAAGCCGTCACCTAGTAATTCAGAATCAAATTCGTATTCAAAACCTATTTGTGTACGAATGCTTGAAGGCAGTTTAAAGTCAGGGTCAATATAGGCAACGCTACCAGCGCCTTGTTCTAATGAATTTTGAATTTCACTAGGCACTTGGGTAATATCAGCTGGATTATTTGCATAGTAATCGTTTATTACATTATTAGGCGCTGATACAAGTGTTATACCATCACTTTGAAATGAGTTGTTATACCAAACGTTTGGTATACCACCTTGGAAACGACCAATGCCACCATTAATAGTAAGTGCTTCGGTTGCATAGTATTTAAAGCCAATACGAGGAAGAATTATGTCTATACCATCAAGGTTTTCTTGGTTGGTAAAGCCATAAGTATTAGCAAAATTTTCATTTAGAGTTGGTTTGTCATCTGACGATAAACGCTCATAACGAACACCTGCCGTTACTTCTAAATCATCACCTACATAAAAAGTATCTTCTATGTAAAGGGCTAGCTGATTACGTCTTACGTCGTAAGCTGTATCGGCAGAATCATTGGTGTATGCATTTTGATAAGAGAAATCATATGCACCCACTTCACGGTTTTCAAAGCTTTCAAAGCTATCAAATTTCCATGAACCAAGCGAGTTTTGAGCAAACAAGTTATATAAACGAAGTGACTCGTATTGAGCACCAAAGTTTATTTCATGCTCATCCATTAAATAAGTAGCATCTAATGTTAAGGTTAGATTTTGTGTTTCAGAGCGATTAGCATGACGATACTGATCTGTTCCAAAGCTGTAATAAGGACCATTTCTGCCGTCTTCTTCTACAGTAATACTTCCTAAGTTAGAGCGAGTTGCGCTATCAGAGGTAACATCTTTATACGACACACCAATTTCGGTTGAAAAGTTTTCGCTCCAGTCAGAATAAAGCTTTGTCGCAAAGTTATTGAATTTTGTTACATAGGCATAAGTACTTGATACTAATGCAATATTGTTGCCGCCTGTGCTGGAGTTTTTTTCGTCTTGGTCGTCTTGCCATTGGTAAGTAAAGTCTAAGCGATGATCGTCGCTTGCGTTCCAGCTTAATTTAACTAACAAGCTTTTATTTGTATCTTCTGGGGCACCGGCTAAAGAGTCAGTCAAGCCGTATTCATTATTTAAAATAGAGATAAAACGGTTATAGTTCGCTTCTGAGGTATTAAATTCATTTGAAGCACCTGAACCATCAAAGCCATAATCAAGATCTAACTCACTTGACCATTCAGAATAATTAACAAAGTAAAATAGTTCGTCTTTTAAAATTGCACCACCTACATTGAAACCGAATCTTTTTTCAGTTTTAATTGGCTCAACTTTTGTTGTTGAAAACGTTTTATGACCTAACTCATCAAGCCCGTCTTCTTCAATTATATTTTTAACATCGCCCGCTATTTCAGGTGTTGAAATTTCGTAAAAACCAGAGAATTTAAATTCGTTGGTACCTGACTTAGTTACCGCGTTTATTGTTCCGCCACCAAAGTTACCTTTTGAAGCCGAAAATGGCGATACATCTACAGACACTTGTTCAATTGCATCAAGTGATACAGGTGGTTGAGACGTAGGGTAACCACCAAAATTCAAACCAAAGTCATCATTTTGACCAATACCGTCAACCGTTAAGCCGTTTGTACGCGGGTTACTACCCGCAAACGTAAGCTCGCCGTTACCATTAATGCTAGCAAGCGGGTTTAAACGTGCAATGTCTTTAATGTCACGATTAAAACTAGGCATGTTTTCAATGGTATCTTTACCAAATGTACTGCTAGAACCGCCAGATTGCTGAACAATTTTATAACCAGACACTTCAATCTTTTCAATGTTTAACGGCGCTAATTGCGACGTTAAACGATATGTTTCACCAAGGTTTAAGAAAATATTTTCAACCGTCGTGTCATTAAATGTGTCTGAGTCAATAATAACAGTATAAGGACCACCTACACGTAATCCATTTGCGATAAAAGTACCGCTTTCGTTTGTAGTAAGTTCACTTACAGTACCTGTTGGTTGGTGAACTACTTTAATTTTAACGTTTGCAGCACTATTACCTGAAGGTGTAGTAATTTTACCGCGCATTGCAGATGACGTATCTGCAGCCATTGCACTTGTAGAAACACCTAGCGCTAAAATTACCGCTCCAGTTAGTTTCGAAAGGCGAAGCTTAGTCATAATGTTGATTTCCCGTGTGTAGGTTATTTAAATTTAATTTGCAGTTTGTGTATCAGTATTCATTTTAAGTGCTGTTTCTAACTCTTTTGCAGAAGGGTCAAATAAAGCATTGAGTAATCCGGCTAAGCGAATTCCCGCTTGTTGAAGGCGAGTTTTTATAATTGGTGTACTTTCATATATGTAGCTATAACTAACTTCATCGTTTGTTGATTTATAAATTTTATTAGCTAAATTACGAGATTCTTCTAGCCACGTTGTTGGCGTGCTTTGTAAGTACTCAGCAATTAATTCGCTATTATTTGTATCAATAAATTGTGCAAACTCGGTATACGATAAGTTTTGGTTTTCAATAAGCTTTGTATCCCAAAGGCTATGAAGATTTGTATCTTGACCAAAAAACTTAACCTTTATGCTGTTGCCGCCTCTGTCTTCGCTTCTACCTGCATGAAATGGTTGATGGCTATCACCCACTAAATGAACTAAAAAACGTAAACTAAACTGTTTAGCATCTAAAGAGCTATTATCGTCAGTTAATGTTTGCATTGAATAATGAATGCCTTCAAGAATATTACTCACCGATTCTTTTGTTTTTGTATGTGAATGATCAAGACTTAAAGGTTGGTTAGGTGCGGCATTAATATAGTGCCAGCGAGATGATTTTTTTTGCCAAAATTCACCAGGAGCT
This sequence comes from Pseudoalteromonas sp. SWXJZ94C, assembly GCF_015864385.1. Lineage (NCBI taxonomy): Bacteria > Pseudomonadati > Pseudomonadota > Gammaproteobacteria > Alteromonadales > Pseudoalteromonadaceae > Pseudoalteromonas > Pseudoalteromonas sp. SWXJZ94C. The sequence continues at coordinate 56,847 of NZ_JADYXF010000013.1, read as the reverse complement.
GAGCGCATTTCATCAGGCCATGTTGATATTTGAGCAAGTGACTCACCATTCAGATACGGCAATATTGTTGTTTTTGTTGTTTCGCTTAAATGTAACTCTGCAATTTTACCGACAATACGATGACCATTTTGGCCCCATGCATAGGTGTCACTGCTTGTAAAAACGGCACTAATTAATAATGCTGAGGTTATTGATAGCTTTAAATTGTTATGCATTAGAACTTCCTAAATGAATGTTTCATGTTGCTATTATAATTTATGCGGTCAATTGTCCTTACTTTTGTAGTTAATAGAAAGGAGTCAATAAGATTCATAGTTTCTTATTATTAGTTATTTAAAATCATGCATTTAAAGTTAATGAGTAAAATTACTTGTTGTAATAAGTAAGTAAAATTGTTCAAATGCACGGATAATATATTTTGGGATGGTTTTTCTTTGAATTTTAAACGTATGCTGCTGCATAAAACATTGTTTGTTACATTTTTGTTTATGTTGTTTGTGCTTATATGGCTGTGGGGGCAGGTAAGTATAGACGATGCAGAACTACGTTTTCCGGTCATGATTGAAACTTCAATAGAGTGTCAAACAACCGCAATCGAAAATAAAGATAAGTTAATTGTTTTTACACAATCAAAAAAAATAGCCAAAATATTAACTAAAAGCTTGTGCGACGATAACGTTGTGGCTAAACAATATGGCTCTGTTGTTGGTTATTGGGGTTACAGAACGTCAGATAGTTTTGAGTTTGTAGGGAAGGGAATTGCAGACTTAATTTTAGCGAAAAATAACATAATGGCAGCTTTTAAAGCTGAGTCTACCTACAATTATCAGCCTGTAGTTGGTTTTGCTGATTACACCGCATTTTTTATTTCCTCTAAAGAAAAACCACGACTGACTAAAGAGTATTTTTTAGATAAACGAATTGGTTTACTTGATTACCCTACAAGCCGCTCAGGGCATATTTTACCAAAGCAAACGTTTAAAGAATTGAATATAAATTTAGCAAATTTGAAAATCACCTATGCGCGTTCTCATAACGAGTTACGTGATTTACTTGCCAATGGCAAAGTAGATATTATTGCATCTTTTTGGAAAGAAAGTGATGCTCAGCGTTTTTCAAAAAACTATATTACACCGCTAAGTAATAATGTGTCGGGTACGCGTTGGTATTTAAAAATGCAGCAAAATAATACTGATTTATTGTGTACGGTGCAAAAACACCTACTCGAAATGTCTAAAGATCAAACCTTGCACTACTACCAGGATGTTAAACCATATTGGAATTGCGACAGTAAAAAAATAATCTTTAAAGGAGATAATAATGAGTAAATTTAACTCAACAATTATAACTCTAATATTATTTTTACTGTTTTTGTCAGTGTTTTATTTATCGGTTAATCAAAAGCAACACTATGTAATTAAACAAAAAATAATACAAATAGAAAAACAAATAGCGCTAGATTTACCATTACTCGATTTATCAAATGAGTTATTAAAGCACTCAGGCAATAAAGATGCGGTCCGCAGTTATATTAATAAGTTAAACCGTGTATTAATCGATGAAAGCGTATCTCTTGAGCATATTATTCCTGGGAATGGGTTATCTATTAAATTAGAGCCTAATCAACACATTGATTATTTGCGAACCAATAATGGTCGGGTATTACTTGTATTTAATATCAATTCAAATTTTATAACACTTAGTAATATGGCTTTTTGTTTGATGCTTTTTATATTGAGTATTAGCTTAAGTATGTGGCTAAAGCTTATTTTAGCTAATAATAACAAAGATTTAAAAGCTATTGAGTTGAATAAGCCTATTATAGAGCTAGCTCCATTTATGCTCATTATAGATCTTAATCATAAAACTCTTTCTACTAATTATGCGCACGAGCAACTTACATCATTGGCTAATAAGCCCCTTTGCTTTTATTTGGCTCTTGTGGAGTTTTGCAAGGAAAACAATGATATTGCACTTAACCAAAATAAAAATGTGCCAGAAGAGCTTGTAGAGTTAGCAAATAAATATTTTCATCGATTAGTTGAACTAGGTCACACCGTAAGAAAACGACCTAACTTTAATAATAGTCTTGAAAAAACACTAAGTGAGATTCGCGCTGCACTTGATGAGGTGTTAAGCGAATACCCTGAACAAAAAGAGATTTACTATCCACCAAAGGCATTTGGTGAGGGCTCTCGCTCACGATTACATAGCTACGGGTTAGTGAATATAGATAAAGGAAATATTGATATAAAAGGAAAGTAACTAAGCTATTTGTTACTTTCCTTCTTATTAGCGTTTACTTAGGAGTAAACTCTGCGGTTTTAAGTGGGCTATTTTTTGATATAAAGTCTTGTAGTGCTTGAGCATCTGTTTCGTCAGTGCTAACAAATCCTTTAAGATCTGTAAGAGCAGGGTAGCCGTCACCGCCAGAGGCATTGTAGCTATTTAGGCTCATTCTATAAGTCTTATTTTTATCTAGCGGTTGACCGTTAATCATCACGTTTATTAGCTGATTATTTTTACGTTCAAACGATAGTTTATGATATTGCAAATAAGCACCAGCATCTGGTGGGAAGCTTGTTACTGTATTTAAATAATCCCATAAATCGCTGCCTTGCCAATCCATATAAGTAATGCGATTTTTAAAAGGATGTACTTTTAAAATATCTTTGTAACTTACTTCGCCAGCTTCAATAGAACTACGAATACCGCCACCGCTTATTAATCCAAAGTCTGCACCCACTACATCCATTTGTGCCTGAATTATAACGCGTGCAAGATTAGTTTGTTGATAGCGAACTTTGTTTCTGTCGCCTTCTAAACGGGCATCGATATTACCAATTTTACCTTCAATTTGTTTTGCTCCTTTAGCTTGATATACCGCTAAAAAAGATTCAAGTTTTGGGTCTGGTTTAATGTACTCGTTTGCTAATACTTCTTTTGTAGAACCATCAGTTTGTACTTTATCAACATATAAGTTCACAGGGATAAGTCTGTAATCTAATAATGTTAATTTACCATTTTCAAGTTTAAATTCAGCTTTACCAACATATTTACCCCATTCATGGGCTTGCATTATGTAGGTGCCATTTTGTTGATCTGGTTTACAAGCAAGACCGGGTTTAAAGTTTTCGTCGCTAATATTTTTGCCGGTCATACAAACAGGTTCTTGCGAGTGTCCGCCAATAATCATATCTAATGTATGAGCAGGAAGTGAGCGAGCAAGTGTAACGTCGCCAGGTGCATTTATACCAAACTGAGCATCTACATAATGACCCATATGTGTAAGTGCAATAGTAATATCTGGATTATATTGAGCTTTAATTTTTTGTGCTAATTTTGCTGTAATTTCAACCGGATCTTTAAACTCTAAATGACCAATATATTGCGGGTTCCCAATTTTAGCCGTGTCGGTAGTGGTTAAACCAATAACAGCGATTGTTAAGCCATTCTTTTTGAATATTTTATAGCTATCAAAAGCATGTTCACCAGTAGACTTTTCAAAAATGTTTGCTGATAAAAAAGGAAAGTTCACCCATTTTTGCTGCTGTTTTAATACATCAATAGGGTTATCAAATTCATGATTACCTAATGCCATCGCATCGTAACCAATTAACGACATACCTTTAAAGTCAGGCTCCGCTTTTTGTAAATCTGACTCAGGAATACCTGTATTTATGTCACCACCAGAGAGTAGTAATACTGCATGACCTTGTTTTTGTGCTTCATTACGTAGAGAGTCAATTAACGTTTTACGAGCTGCCATACCATACTCGCCTTTTTCATTGTGCCAAAAGCGCCCGTGATTATCATTAGTATGAAGTACTGTTAAATATTGAGTAGAAGAATTGCTGGAGACGGAGTTTTGAGTTGCAGAAGTGCACCCAACGATACTTAAAATAACTGAGAAAAAAATAATTATACGCATAAAATACCTGTTCATTAAGGTCTACTTAATTTATCAAGCGGGTAGTTTAAACTAGTTTTACGCTAAAAAAACGTAGTTATTTACATTTTTAGTTTAATTGCGGTTTGTAGCTGCTTGCTGCCTGCGTTTTAGTTCTTTGCTCGCATACTCAGATTTTTGATGTTTAGCAGCTATCATCCACGTTAAAAAGCTTGCTGGTAGCTTTGTGTAAGCCTCGCCTTTGTGTAAACCGAAATCGCAAATGGTGTGTTTAGTGTCTGACATGAACTTTACCCGTATTTTATTATTTTGATTGATAGTAACAAAAACACTAAACAAGGAAAGATGATTTGGTTTTAACCCTATAGATTTATATAACTTAAAGGTATATAAAGTTATGTAATTAAAATGTTATCAATACGGTCTAATTTGTATCAATTAGCACTTTGCTATCGATTTATCTGGCAAGTGATATTAATCTACTTGCAAATTAACAATTCGTTCAAATAAATATAACAACAGGATGTAACATGAAAAAACTATTACTTGGCTCATTACTAGCCTCTGCGAGCTTTGCAAGCACTGCAACTATTGTTGAAATGCAAACCAGCCAAGGTATTATTGTGATAAATTTATTTGATCAAGAAACGCCGAATACAGTCGAAAACTTTTTAAGCTATATTGATGACGAAGCGTATAATCAAACTGTTATTCATCGCTCAATTAATAACTTTGTTATTCAAGGTGGCGGTTTTACTTTTTCAGATGATTTTGATGCTATTGAAACTAAACCTGCGATTATTAATGAGCCTATATTTTCAAATGTTAAAGGTACGATTGCGATGGCAAAATTAGGCGGAAACCCTGATAGCGCTACAAGCCAATGGTTTTTTAATATGTCGGATAATAGCGCCGGCAGTTCTCAATTAGATACCCAAAATGGTGGTTTTACAGTATTTGGACAAATTACTGCAGCAAGCCAAGTTACACTCGATAATATTGCAGCCTTGGTTCATTGTGGAGAAACGCCTGTTGTTGGTATTACGTCAGAGCAGTGTTCAAGCAACGATGTAACAATTAGCAGCACTAACTTAGTTTCTATACAAAGCGTTTCGGTATTAGATGACGATCCCAATTCATCACAAGGTTTAACCGTAACATTAAACACGTTAATAGATAATGATACGTCACCTTCAGAACCGGTTTCTGAGGATAGTTCGGGTGGTGGAATTGCTTGGCTTTTAGGTGCTTTTTTACTTGTGCTTCCTCGTTTAAAACGTACTAAGTAAACTTAATATTATAAGCGGCGTAGCTAGGCTAGCGTCGCTTATCACTTGGTATTGTTACTTCAAACCAATGTATAAAAGACGGTTACTTAAAAAGCAAGTATTCGCCATATCATCACAAGCCACAATGCAAATACACAAATACACCCTAGTAAAAATACATTAAAGCGCGCCCGTATATTATTCCCACCTAAATGAATAACACTATGTACAATGCGCGATACTACAAATATGCACGCCAATATAGCCACGAGTGTACTGGCACTATTTAGTTGCAGTGCAAGTAAACACCCCGCAAAAAAAAGTACAGGTATTTCAAACTGGTTTGAAAAGTTTCTATCTGCAACCCTAACAGTGTCGCCAGCGTTATCTAATTGCATTGTTTTAAAATCGCTTAAATTTAGCTGCTTGTTTTTAGCTGCAGCAAAGCGTCTTTTCCCCATTATAATCATTACGATAAGTGAGAGAGTTACTTGAACGAACATTGCTAAAATTATTACTTTTTCCATTGATCTTCCTTATTTATTTGAGTTTACAATTGAGTATGAAGATGTTTTTCACAATGTGTTACACAATTAAGCGTTATTTTGTGGCATATCATTAATTTAAAATGTTAGTTTAGCTTTACTATATTGCTTTCAACTGGCGCACTCTATATTTTGCGCGATGATTTTTAATGGAAAATAAAATGAAAAAAATAATTGGTTTTAGTGCTATCGCATTAGCCGTATTAAGTGGTTGTTCTAACATATCACCTGTTTCTGTGGCGCCTCCGGCCTCTTTATTATCAGACACGTTAGTTGTAAGTCCTAACGATAACCGCGAATATAAAACACTCAAATTAGCAAACGACATTGAAGTTATTTTAGTGTCTGATCCGAGCGCGGAAAAATCGGCAGCAGCACTAAGCGTTGGTGTTGGTTTACTGCACGACCCAATGTCGCAACAAGGTATGGCGCATTATTTAGAGCACATGCTGTTTTTAGGCACCGATCGTTACCCAGACACAAAAGGGTATTCTGATTTTATGACCAAAAATGGTGGCGCGCACAATGCTTACACGTGGCTCGATATTACTAATTACATGTTTAAAATTAATAACGACGCGTTTGATGAAGGGCTAGACCGTTTTGCTGACTTTTTCAAAGCGCCTAAGTTATACCCAGAATACACAGATAAAGAAAAAAATGCAGTGAATGCAGAGTGGTCAATGCGCCGCGAAATGGACTTTTTTGGTCAATTTAAACTCGCGCGTAAAATGATGGGCGATCATCCTGCTAACCGTTTTTTAATTGGTAACCTAGAAACACTTGGCGACAAAGAAGGTAGCTCACTTCATAAAGAAACAGTTGATTTTTATAATAAATATTACTCTTCAAATATTATGAAAGTAGCGCTTATTTCAAATCTATCTATTGCTGAAATGGAGCAAAAAGCGCAAAAATACTTTGCTGATATAAAAAATAAAAATATCGAAAAGCCAACAGTGACTGCAAAAGTTGATTTTGATAACGCTGGCGGAAAACGTGTGTTTTACGCACCAAATGAAGATGTAAAACAGCTGCAACTTGATTTCACCATTGCTAATAATAATAGCGAATTTGCACTTAAGCCAAACCGGTTTGTAGCGTACTTATTAAGTAACGAAATGCCAGGCAGCCCAGCACAACTGCTTCGCGACAAAGGGTGGGTAGCACAGCTTTCAGCTTCAGCTGCACCAAATCAATATGGCAACTACGGGTCATTAAACGTAAATGTAGAACTTACGGATGAAGGTATGAAAAATCGTGACGAAATAGTTGCGACTATTATGCAGTACATCGATTTAATTAAAAAAGAGGGCGTTGATAGCAAGTACTTCAACGAAATTCGTACATCACTAAATAACCAGTTTAAGTTTTTAGAAAAAGGTGATGAGTTTAATTATGTAAGCTCGCTTACACAAAGCATGCAAGATTACCCGTTAAATCACGCTATTAATGCACCTTACTATTATGCAAAGTTTGACGCTGACGCTGTAAATAAAGTACTTGAGCAGTTAAATGCCGATACTCTTCGTATTTGGTATGTATCGCAGCAAGAAGAGACTGACTCGCAACTACACTTTTACGACGGCAAATACCGCATTAGTGATATTAGCGAACAAGAGATTGCCAGCTGGAAAAAACCAAGCGAATTTAAGTTAGTACTACCGACTGTAAACAATTTATTGCCTGATAATTTTGCAATAAAAACTCAAGCATTTAAAGAGCAAAAACACCCAGAACTTGCTTACGATAAAAATGGTGTAAAAGTATGGCGCCAAGCAAGTCAAAAATTTGCAGAGCAGCCAAAAGGGCTTGTTGAAGTTTATATAAATACTCAACCAGGTTTGAACGATATTAAAGCAGAAGTCCTTTATTCTGTTTGGGCCGATTTATATAATATTCAACAAAGTCAGTTAAGTACTGAAGCGGCCGTTGCCGGCATGAGCGTAAGCCTTGCGCCAAGTAATGGTCTTGTTTTATCTATGAGTGGTTTTACAGATAAGCAAGATGTATTGCTTAAACAAGCTTTAACCGGATTAAAAGCCGATGAAACAGCACAAGCATTTAGCCAAGCAGTTGATCGCTTTAAACGTAATTTACTAAACCAACAAAAACAGTTTCCGTATGCACAAGCATTTGGCGAGTATTCAAAACTAACGCGTACAGGTGGTTTTGATACAGACGCACTTATTAAAGCCGCTGACTCAGTGAGTGTTGCCGACTTAGCACAATTAAAAACAGCTACGTTTGCACAAAACGATTTACGCGTATTTAGTTACGGTAACTACAATCAGCAAGATATAGACGCGATTGCAGACGAATTAAGTGCAACATTACCAAACAACCATACACACAGTGAATTTGCACGCAGCAAAGCGTGGTTACCACAACCGGGCGAAACGCTGGTATTGCAAAAAGATATTGATGTAGCAGATGTAGCGGTGGTTGATATGACCGTTCACCCTGTTGCGGGTTACAAACAAAAAGCAGAAGCGGCTGTATTACAAAGCCACTTTAGAACAGTTGCGTTTGATAAAATGCGTACAGAGGAGCAACTTGCATACGCAGTAGGTGCATTAGCTCGCCCAATTGAAGATTACTCAGCAATTGGTTTGTATATTCAAACACCAGTTAAAGGACCAAAAGAAATACAAGCTCGTTTTGATAAGTTTAAAAAAGAGTACGCAGTTGAACTTGATAACATGAGCGAAGAGACGTTTGGGCAACTTAAAAACTCTACCCTTGTATCGCTTAAAGAGCAGCCTAAAAACTTAAGTGACGAAATGAGCCCGCTTATAAATGATTGGTACCGTGAAAACTTTACTTTTGATTCTAAGCAAAAGCTAATAGATGAAGTTGAAAAAGTAACACTTGCTGATATAAAAGACTACTACAAGCAAACAATGCTTAACCCTAATGCGGCACGTTTAAATGTGCAGTTACGCGGTACTAAGTTTATTGAAAGTGATTTTGCCGATTTACCAAATCAAACTAAAATTACAACGCTTGATGCCTATTACAATGGTATTAAACTACAAAAATAAGCTTTATTTATACCAATTCGCGTCAGATTTAATCTCTCAAATTGATTAAGTATTACTGCGGTTTGGTATAATACAGTTAAAAATAAACCCCAATGTATTGCTACATTGGGGTTTTTATTTAAGCAAATTCAAGCCATTATTAAAAAGCCTATAACAGCTAATGTCGCAGCAATTAGCGTGTAAGGCAATTGTGTAACGGCATGGCTCATTAAATTACAACCAGAACCTTGCGCTGCGAGCACCGTTGAATCTGAGTAAAAACACGCTTGGCTACCAAAAGAAGAAGCCGATAATAGCGCACCAATGACCAGTGGTATGTTTGCATCAACCGCATTTGCCAGTGGCATAACAATCGGAATTGATACAGCAAAAATACCCCAACTCGACCCTGTTGCAAACGCTAAAATAGCCATTGAAATAAATACCACGGCTGGTAAATATGCAGCGGTCATATAAGGGCTTAAACTGCCAATAACAAACTGAGGTAAACCAATTAAGTCGCATACATCTTTGAATATAAACGCCGCTATAACAGTACCAATAGCGGGGATCATACTTTTAAAGCCATCAAGCATGCGCTCAATCATTTCACTTACGCTCATTAATTTTTGTAGCGCATAAAACGGGAGAGTGACCGCCATTGTTGCTAGTAAGCCTTTGTATACGTCTATTTCAAAGTAAACCGTAAACGCCACCAATAAAATAATAGGCACTAAAAAGTTACGTAATTTACCTTTAGGGTCGGCATCTTCAAAGTTTTCTTCAGCTGCTTTTACTGCGTATTCATCTGCTGTTTGAACGTCACTGTATTGAGCAGGGTCGACTTGAGCTTGCTCAATTTTCGCCATTTGTTCTGCTTTTTTCATCGGACCAATTGCAGGAATAACACCTAGTACAACAAGTAAAACAACAAGCACGGCAAACCACGCGTAAAACATGTACGGAATAGCTTGAATATAAACAGCAATACCTTTGCCTTCTTCAGCAATACCGTTATCTACCAGTAAGCCACTAAAGAATACCGCCCAAGTAGATAAAGGAACAAGTACACAGATTGGTGCGGCAGTAGAGTCAACAACATAGGCAAGCATTTCACGGCTAACTTTAAATTTATCGGTAATGCGTTTCATGGTTTCACCCACGGTAAGCGCATTTAAGTAGTCATCAATAAAAATAACCACACCTAAGCAAAAGGTCATAAACAAAGATGAGCGTTTACCTTTGGTGTATTTAAGAGCTAGCTTGCCAAAAGCCGATGCGCCACCTGTACGTACTAATAGCGCGATGAGTGCACCAAAGCCACCACATACAAGTATTAGCCAGCCGATGGTTTCGTCTGTCATCACTTTTAGCGATGTACTCGCAAAGTTAGTAAGTACCTGTGCAGGGTCGGCTATAACTAAACCAACTAAAGCACCAATAAGTAAAGATAAAATAGGGCGGCGTAATACAACAGCCAATACAACCACCACTAACGGTGGTAGTAAACTCAACGCAGAAGGTTCAAGCATTTAAGTATTCACAAAATTAAAAGCATGCATAAAAATTAAAAGTATAATTTTTAAACTGCTTATACAAAAACAAAGAAGATGATAAGTTTGTTGTTAAATCATATTCCAAGTCACTGCTTTTGTACGCGCGGGATGGTCACTAAATGGTTATGTTAAATAGCCATTTTAATGAAACGCGTTGGCTTTGGCGCCAGACGGTGCAAGGAGTGCAAACCGCTATTGTTGTGCCTGTAAAAACATCAGCGCAAAAATAATCTGCTTTTTAATTTCAGTCAATAAATAAATGCATTAAATAACATTTATTTTAATCCACAAAGATCAACACGCCCTAGTATTGAACTTTCATTCATCTTAAAAAGCGAATCATAATGCCTAAAATAAAAAGCCTACGCTGTTGGGAAAATAGCGTAGGCTTTAATTATTAACTTGAACTGTAAGTAACAAACCTAAATATCATTATGATTTAACGGACTCGTAAATCCTCTTAATCAGATATAAGCTCGACCAACGTTAATAGCCTTAGTTAATGACTTATTTTAAAGCGAATTTAAAAATGTTAACAATGCTGATTGTTCTGATGAAGTGATGCTTTCATAGGCAATACGTGCACTTTCAGCCTCGCCGCCATGCCACATAATTGCTTCATTGATAGTACGCGCTCGTCCATCATGCAAATAGTTAGCGTTAGGCTTACACACATCATCACCTTGATAACCGGTAGGGTTAGTAACACCACCAGTAACACAAGCGGATAAACCTAAGCCCCAAAGTGGAGTTGTGCGCCATTCTGCGCCTGTTACATTACCAGCGCCTAAGTTATCAGCTAAACCTTCGCCCATATCATGCAATAATAAATCACTAAACGGGCGAATAGTTTGGTTTCGTAATTCGGCTAATGGTGCAAACTCACTGGTTTTCATTGTGCTGCGATGACAACTTTCACACCCAATCTCATTAAATATGGTTTCGCCTAGAATAACATTATCGTTATCAAGGTCGCGTTGTGCACGAACACCTAACAAAGAAATATATTTAACTAAATTATTTAAATTTTCATCGGACAGCTCACTACCCAATTCATTTCCACAGGTTGTTTGATTAGGGCCACAATCAGGTGTTGGCTTTACCGATGTCATTACACCCATGTCAGTATTTAATGCACCAGCAACTTGATGTTTAATAGACGTTGCATTGCCCTTGTAGCCAAAACGACCTAAACGCGTTTCACCAGTAAGTGGGTCTATTGATAATCGCGCTTTACCTGAGATACCATCACCATCAATGTCATCTTTATCTTCTCGCTCTAATATTGTTTCTTCGTTGATTGCCTCAAGCAAACCTAAGCCCACTAATTGAGGTGCCAATCGAGCTGAGAAACGGGCGGGTCTGCCACTAGAAAATTCATAATTTGGAGAGCGCAGACCATTATTTTCAGTCCATGAGGCAATTGTTACCGTACCTTCACCCAAGGCGGAGTTAATCCCAATATTACTAGGCTGTAATACACTCCCTCTCAAAAGGTCTGGCTGAGAGTCAGCATCAGCGATTGCAAATACCCACTTATCTAAAGGAACGCCGGTATCAGCAACTGAAGCCCGACCATTACGTTCATGGCAACCAGAACAAGAGGCATTAACATAATGGGTACCAGCTTTACCTACAAGCTCAGTGAAAATACCATTTTCAACACTTTCGTCGTGTCCACCCGTGGTAAAGTTAGTGTGGTGAATTCGTCGACCTAGTACAAATGCTTGACCGTTTACGTTTGATAAATTGGTAGCCATTTGCATAAAGTGGTTATCAGGTTCGTTAGTGTAGTTATAAGGTAGGGTGGTACCGCCACCTAGGCGACCATTTTGAGCAATTGGGTATGAATCTTCACGTTCAGAATTCTTATCATCGAAGTCGCCAACGGTTTTCCAAGGGGCTAAACCTTCACCAACAATATATAAATAAGTTGTTCCATAGTAGTTTGTGCGACCTTCAGGAACTGATACATCTAAAAATTGGCTCACTTCAAACTCCATACGTTGACCAACTTCTAGAGGCATAACATTAGTTGGAGACCAATTTAATGGGCGATAATCATTAATAACTAATTTATATCGATATTGATTACCTGTATCGCTTATTTTATTAAAATCATGGTCATAACTACCATTATCTAATTCAATCACTCCACCGCCAAGATTACCATGGTATTCTGCAACGGTATTTAAACCTCGATACCAAGCTCTAAATTCTTTGGCGTCTAATTTCCACTCTGTGATAAAAGTGATTTCAATTGAATCGCCGCCTTTAGCAACATAATCAACAAATTCGAATTGTGCGGTACGGTGTGTCCAATAATGCGATAAATAGTGATCGTAAGCTTGAAATTGATCCTCTTTTGCATGGCGATCCCGTCCTCTGTCTGCAAAGCGAGTAACGAGTGCATCACCACGATCAAAAGAAATAGCATGCTCAAGTACTGTTGAATTGTCATATAACGGGACAATACTACCTACGTCAGTTTCTTCTTCATTATCATTAGGCTCAATTATACAACCGACTGCATCAACAACTACGTTAGTTGCTGTGTTAGGGCATAGATCTTCGGTGTCATTAACACCATCATTATCTGAATCTGTACTATCAACAACAGCATTAAAAATATAGGTACTCCAAGGTGAGTCTTTTGCTGCTCCACTCTCATCTAAATAAGTATATGAGTACTTAATAATGTCGCCATTGCTCAAGCCCGGTAGTGTCCTGGTATTACGTGAGCCATTTATAATCATGCGAGCATTATGTTGATTATCGCTGTTTAAAATATAATGTACATCAGCCCAGTCAGATGTATTTACAAAAAATGTAATACTCGTTTGTGAGCTTATTTCAATACCAAACTGTTCATTAGCAACAACATTAGTATCTGTACTTAAGGTATTAAAAATACCTTTATTTAATTGATTATTAACCGTTGCATGTACTTGTGTGATTGAACACAAAGTAATACTAATAGCACAGCCAAGCAGTGTGCTTTTTTTCATATTATTTTCCTTAAAAAATATCCAATTACTAAGGGATTAACCTCAGTTTTTACTACACCTACCGCTTTTATCTTTTATAAAACAGATAATTAAACGTGATATATAAATGGTTTAAAGCTGTTAAATGGTAAGTAGAGTTGCGCAGGTTTTAGGGTTTTATGAAGTTAATTTTTACTTGCTAAAAACAAAGTAAGAATTAAAAAATCATTTACCAACTGCCCAATACCTTTACTCCTTACTATTAAGTTCCTTGCTTTTCGATAATTTATACCTTGTTATCGACACCGTTTTATTACTTCAAAATAGACCTCTAAATTAAGCGAATTGGTATTAAACGAGCATGTATTAATTACATTCATGTATATAAATACACAACCCAAAAGCATGAATGCAAAATACATTGTACCTAAAGTGGGGTTTACAAGGTATCGGTAAATAGTGTGGGGGATGTGTCAGAATTAGGTTTGTGTTTAAATTTAGAGGAGGTATGTTTTTAATTAAAAATACTTTGATATTTGAATTCAAAAAAATGATATTAAGTTTAAAGTTGGTTGCACAATTACGAATGGGGTTTTAGTGAGGTTTTAAGGTATGTTGGAAATGATATTTGAATCTATAAAACGCTAGGGTCTGTTGATCTTTCAAGGTTAAATTTGCAGCAGTCTGTTTGGTATTTAGGCAAGGCAGAGCCTATACAGTGTGGTTATTCCCCATAAATAGGCGATAACGTAGCATTAATGCCAAACAGGCGCTGCCCAAAGGGTTCTTCCTAGGGGCTATTTACTCTTTGTTGCTCGGTTTTGACTTAGCCCACTAGGTTACAAATCTCGCGCCGCGATTAAATAGCCCCTAGTTTGAACAAATTTTAATCCGCAAAGATCAACAGACCCTAGTCAGGGTTAGCAAATATTAGCGAATGTTATGAAATTTTATCGATGTAATATATTTGGAATATACAACAAATTATGAAAGGGCTCTAACACCTTTCGCGCTCGTTTTTCGCTCAGTATAGAGGACCTTCGACCTTTTTATGAGACATTATGCCTTCACATTTATAACTACAGTTACAGCGAGTAAAACTATAACTGTAGTTAGTGCTTTTATTTAATCACTTTGTTCTTGTACTTTTTTGTCTTTTAACGAATAAAGAAAAAATGGCACTAAAATGACCGGCAAAAAAAACAAAATAGAGAATATGCTACCCGATAATATTCCTTGTATTTTTACCATTAAGCTACCACTCAAATATAATGATAAAGGAAAAATGACCAATCCAAATACGATGTAATAACGCGTAAACATTGTGCCTATTTTGTCTTTAGTTTTTCTTTTGGAATTTGTTAAGGCTAATCGAATACCTAAAAATGGGTAAAACATTACATTCCAAGCAATAAATATACCTAAGCCGAAAGGAAGATCTTTTGTAAGTATAAGCAGATGAGCAAGGATGAAGTAGGTTGCAAATACAATGAACAAACCACCTAAGTACTGAAAAAAACCATTAACTTCAAGCGTTGGTTTGTTTTTGCTAAAACCTAATATTACGTCGTAACAAATACGATAAAACATAGAAAAGCAGATAACCAACACGAGTGAGTTAATAAGCATAATACCGCTCATAAATATTTTATGTTGTTCAAGAGAAAGTGCTCTAGATATAGTTAAATGTTGTAATTTTGAACCTATATCTCCATAGGCAAGTTCGTAAAATTGACTCAAATTACTAAAGAGATAATCGAAATTAATGCTCGTTCCGAAGTAAAAATCTTGAATTGTAAACGTAAAAGTAAAAAGGAAAGGAAGGGAGACTGTAACCCAAATAGCTAAGAGTGTTCTAAAAAAAACAGACCTTGTTAAAAATAGTAACGGTATGCACCAGAAAGGGCTAGTAATAAAATATAAAGGTTCTATTAAAGGAACATCAAGAAAGAAAAACTTTGCAGCAATAAAAAAGCTATATGCAGCGGCCAATAAAACAAGCCCGCCAACCCCAGCACTAATCATCTTCCTTTGACTTACAACATGAGCTCGTTCATCATTTCCCATTTGCATTAATTCTAAGTCGGTATAAGCGACCTCAACTTCTTTCATTTATAATTCCGTTTTAAGTTATTGAAAATAGGCAATTTACATGCTGGTTGTTACATACTTTTAAAATAATAATATATTATGAAGGGGTTCATTTTTATTAATTTTAATGACCCCTCATTCTTCTTTTTTAGCTAACTAACAAGTGCTTCTTTAGTGGAAAGCAATGAATAAGCTCAAAACTACAGTCTTGCTTGTTCTATTTCTTTAGCGACATTTAGGTTGATGTTTAGCCATATATTTTCTAGTGCCGAAACTAAACCGTCGTAACCATCATCATCAATAGGGACTAAGTTTGAAAAGTTATGGATGCTGATCAAACGCCTGCCGGTCTCTGGGTGTGTGTAATATAATCGCCAAAGACCCGATATATCTGCATTACCCTTTAAGTCACCATTAAAGTGATGTATTTCGTACTCTAGTTCGTAAAACTTTTGTTGGTCTATTTCTGTTATTACCGGCAAGCCTTTTATTACCATCCAATTAGGCATTGCGTTAAACAATGTTTGCTGAGCCGTAGCAGTTAGCATTACATCTGGCGATTCGCCCCATAAGTTGTAATTAGCAGCGTGGATTTGGTTACTGTCTATTTTCATAGCAATACCTAAGTTATTCAACGCGCCTCTAAGCACAACAGTTTGTATTCTTAGCTGTGCATCTGTTGCGCTAACATTGCGAGACGACGCCCCAATTGGTTGCTCAAACTGATAATATTGCGTCGCAGTTTGTATTGATGAACTGCATGCACTCAATAGCAAAATTAATGTGGCTGATAAAAATAGCGATTTCATTATTGCTTCCTTGGTGTTGGATCGGTAGGGAGTGACTTATCAAAAATCAACATATTGGGTTGCTCGTTTAAACCTCGGGTTAATGGTTGTAGCCCTTCACTCAAACGTTTAAATTCTTTTAACGTTTGTTGTATTTGATGGTGAAGCTCTGAACCGGCTTGGTAACTTGCCATTGTTTTATCAAATTGACGCATAGTCACTTCAAACTGCTCCATACTCTTTGTCATTTTTTCAAAGTTACGGTTAAAGTCACCAGGTAAGTTTTGCGTATCTTTTTGACTTAACAGCTTTCGCATATCGTTAGCAAGCGCTTGGTAATCAGTGAAGGTTGCTTGCATTTGCTCTAAGCTATCTTCAATTTTTAGATCGTTTACTTTATTAAGTACATCAGAAACCTGATCTGCTAGTACGGTTATACCACTAGAAATACTTGGGAAAACATCATACTGCACAAGTTTGTCTAAGTGTGCTTCTGGTGCATCAGGATAAATATCAAAGTCGACATACACAGCACCTGTTAATAAATTACCCGGTTTTAGTGAGGCGCGCATACCGTTTTTAATCCAGCCTTTTAAACTGCCTTGCCAATATTCTTTTGCTGATGAACTATCGTGATAAAGGCGTCCATATTCAACTTTTATTAATACTGGAACGGCGGTATTGTTATTTCTAAAGTGTGCAGGCTTACCGTCAATAATAACATTGGCAGGGGCTTCTACAACGGTACCAACTCGCATACCGCGGTATTCTACCGGAGCACCAGAACGCAAGCCTCTAATAGATTGCTCAAACTCAATAAGGTAGTAATCAAAGTCATAAAAGCGCTCTTCAAGTGCTTCTTTATAGCTTTGGCTTAGTGAAAAGCTATAACCATCATCTGCTATATCGCCAGGGGCTTGTTGCTCAGGCAAACCAACAGATATACCACCTTTTAAAAGTTTACTTAACGAACCTGTATTTATATTAATTCCGTCGGCAGAGAGGTCAATTTCGATTCCGGCATTAACCCAAAAAATAGAATTTAATGTAATAAGATTTTGATACGGTTCTTTAATAAAAATACCGTATTTCATTGCTTGGTTTTCCCAATCAAATGTAGCGGTTTCTATCTGTCCAATTTTATAGTTTTTGAAAAATATACCTGTACTCACATCAAGCACTTCTGCTTTATAGCTTAGTAGCTTAAAGCGCCCACCTTTAACGTCTTTACCAATAAGTGCGGGTTCGTCTTGTAATGTAAATTTTTCTTTTAATTGTTTACTTTCACCAGGCGAAAACTCTAAATACACACCCGATAAAAGGGTACTCATACCGCTTATACCGGTTTCATCAATGCGGGGTTTTACTACCCACATTTTGGCATCGTCAGTTAATAACTCGTTATAATGTTTATCTATTTGGGCTCTAGCAATTACGCTGTCTTGCGTGTCTGATAGGCGAACATGATCTATTTGACCTATTTTAACACTGCGTACTTTTATTTCGGTTTTACCCGCAATAATGCCTTCTGCTTGAGGCATCTCAATAAAAATAGTAGGTCCTTTATTCGACTGATACTGATACAGCATCCAAACACCCACTAACAGCGCAATAGTCGGAATGATCCAGATGGCGGAGATTTTAGGTTCTTTTGTTATTTCGGCTGTTTCGGTCATGCTTTAGTCTCTGAAGTTTTGTTTTTAGGTGAATCCCACAGTAATCGTGGGTCAAAGGCGTGGGCAGCCATCATTTGGCATATTACCATAATCGTAAAAAATACAATGCCTAAACCAGGAGTTACCGACATTAAATTACCCAATTGAACTAAGGCAACTAATATAGCAACCACGAATACATCTATCATAGACCATTTACCTATGAATTCAGTTAGTTGATAAATACGGGTATAACCTTTTGTGTGGCTATTAGCGGGTCTTGCAACCATGATACATAAAAAGCTCAGTACAAATGCTTTAGCGAGTGGGACAACAACACTGGCTAAAAATATAATCGTTGCAATAGGGTACGAGCCACTTTTCCATAGCGTGATTACACCGCCAATTAAAGTCGAAGGCGATTCGTCTCCTAAGCTGGTGGTGTGCATAATTGGTAAAATGTTCGCCGGAATATAGCAAACAACAGAGGTTATTAACCAAGCTGCCGCTTTTTGCACACTATAAGGATTTCTTACATGTGTTTTTGTATGACAACGCTGGCAAACATTCCCACTACATAATTGATGGCACACATGGCATGCCTTTATGTTTTCATCAATTGCACGTTTTGCATGCTGAGCACCTTCAAGTATTTTTATTGGCTTAATTTGAGCCCATAATCGGGGACGGTTTAAGTGGGCAAGCGCTGCTATATATAAAATAACAAAGCCTACATAAGCCCAAAAGCTAATACCAAAGCTAATATCAGCAAGCGACATAATTTTAACCATGCTTACGAGCACACCGATTAAAAATATTTCCGACATGATCCAAGGCTCTAGAGCAAGTGTAAATTTTAGGAGTCTCCTAGCAATGCCTTGTGGTAGTGTTTTTAATACACCAAGATGCAAAGGTATTAAAATAAGGAGTAAGCTCATAGGCAGAGCAATAATGCTTAAATCTATAAATAAGCCGAGTAATTCACTGTCGTAATTAAACAATATACGCGCGGCATCGGGTAGGGTAATCGTTTGTGTTATTCCGCTACTACTAAATGAAAGAAACGGGTAAAAAACACTGCTTAAAAGCATTAGTAAAGCGCTAAAACTAAGCGCAACAATACGGTTATCATGATTAACATCAGCTTCGCACAATTTATGATGACAATGCGGACATATAGCCATTTGTTTTGCAATGATGCGAGGGATATCAACAATTAGGTCGCAGCAAGGGCATACAGTTTGCAAATTGTTAACCTAATATAAAGTGACGTTACTGAATTTTGCTATATTTGCTGCATTAATACAACGCGAAAATCTAATTCGTACTTAGTTGAATACAAAGGCCGCGCGTTAAACTCACATTAATTACGTAGTCATTATAATTTAACACCTTCATTAAGCTGACTTGCTATACAAAGCCCGCTTAATAATTAAGTGAAGTAGGGGCAAGAAAATAGCGCAGTAAAAAGGGTTAAGTTTAGTCATTAAGGCTTAACCACTTAAAAGTTACTTGGGCATTTAAAGGGGTTTAATCAAATAACGCTACAGTTTGGCGTGTTAGTGCAATTAACTCTCCTGATTGCGACCAAATACAACCATCCTCTAATCCATAACCATCTTTTGAATGATGAGTGATTGCTTCAAAACCTAGCCATTCCCCAGGTGTTAAGTTTGGTTCTTGAACAAACTCTAAATACCACGACATGCTACTTGCAGGAGCGGGTTGTTTAAACATTTGTAAAAGTGTTGGCGGCCATGCGTCAGTAAGCGCAATAACATGGGCCTCTGTTATTTGCTCTGGTGTATGTTTAAAGCGCATCCATCCACCTAAATGAGAGGTTTCTGCGCTGCTAAATGGCATAGCGCCTTGTTGTGGACATAAATCAACGTGTTGAAAAAATGCAGGCATTTGATCTTTAACAAATGGTAAAGTATGGCGCTCATTTACTGGTTTTAAGCTTAGTGATTTTGATACAGGTACATTTATTGCTGATTCTCTACTTTTAGCAAAACATGCTTGTACTATTACACAGACTTGATTGTTTTGAATTGCTTTAGCAAGTACTTGAGTGCTGCTTTTCCCCTGGCGTAGTATTTCAACCGATAAAGAAAAAGGCGTGTCGGCAAGTAAAGGACCTACAAAATTAGTACTTAAAGACAGTAAACGACGATCCTCCGTTACCTTACCTCTTATTGCTTGATATAGCAGCGCAGCAGAAAGACCACCAAAAGCCGTTCTGCCTTGGCACCAGTTTTCTGGAAATTGCATTGTAGCCGTTAGTTGTTCTGTACTTTGTGCTTTGCCAATTTTTGCTGCTTGCTCAAGTAAGTGATCAAAATACATGGTAGATATCCTTAATAAGTGCGATTTAGTAAATTTATAACACAGAGAAACTTGTCAGACCAGTAATTAAAAGTCACTGCCAGCGCTTCAAAAACAGTCATTCCTTACAGTTATTAGGGTTATTTTGTAAATAAATCATAAAAAATGAATTTTTTTTCATTTTTACAGTTGAAATAAGTTTGGAGCAACCCTATTTACTAGTCATCGAACGTTTAACGAATATTGAAGTTGGAGAAATTTCATGGGTAAAATTATTGGAATAGATTTAGGTACTACAAACTCTTGTGTTGCAGTACTTGATGGTGGCAAAGCACGTGTTATTGAAAACGCGGAAGGCGATCGCACAACCCCGTCTATTATTGCTTATACGCAAGACGGTGAAACATTAGTAGGTCAATCTGCTAAACGTCAAGCGGTTACTAACCCGACAAACACATTATTTGCAATCAAGCGTTTAATTGGTCGTCGTTTTGAAGACGAAGAAGTACAACGCGATATCGGCATCATGCCGTTTAAAATTGTTAAAGCCGACAACGGTGATGCATGGGTAGAAGCGGGCGGCGAAAAACGCGCTGCACCACAAATTTCTGCTGAAGTACTGAAAAAAATGAAGAAAACAGCTGAAGACTTCTTAGGTGAAGAAGTAACTGAAGCCGTAATCACAGTACCTGCATACTTTAACGATTCACAACGCCAAGCAACAAAAGATGCTGGTCGTATTGCGGGTCTTGAAGTTAAACGTATTATTAATGAGCCAACTGCTGCGGCACTTGCTTACGGCATGGATAAAAACCGTGGCGAAAACGTAGTTGCAGTATATGACTTAGGTGGCGGTACTTTCGATTTATCAATCATTGAAATTGATGAAGTTGAAGGCGAGCACACATTTGAAGTACTAGCTACAAACGGCGACACTCACTTAGGTGGTGAAGATTTCGATAACCGTGTAATCAACTACCTAGTAGCTGAATTCAAGAAAGATCAAGGCTTAGACCTTAAAAATGATCCGCTTGCAATGCAACGTGTTAAAGAAGCTGCTGAAAAAGCAAAAATTGAACTTTCATCTGCACAGTCTACTGAAGTAAATCTTCCGTATGTAACTGCTGATGCATCTGGTCCTAAGCACATGAACGTGAAACTAACACGCGCTAAGCTTGAGTCACTAGTTGAAGATTTAGTAACTAAAACAATTGAACCACTTAAACGTGCACTTGCTGATGCTGATTTATCAGTAAGCGACATCAACGACATTATTCTTGTTGGTGGTCAAACACGTATGCCTTTAGTACAAAAAATCGTTGCAGAGTTCTTCGGTAAAGAACCTCGTAAAGATGTTAACCCTGATGAAGCAGTAGCCGTAGGCGCAGCGATTCAAGGTGGTGTACTTGCTGGTGACGTTAAAGATGTACTATTACTAGACGTTTCTCCATTATCTCTAGGTATTGAGACAATGGGTTCAGTAATGACTGCATTGATTGAGAAAAACACAACGATTCCTACTAAGAAATCGCAAACGTTCTCAACAGCTGAAGATAATCAATCTGCTGTAACAATTCATGTACTTCAAGGTGAGCGTAAACGTTCAAGCGACAATAAATCTCTAGGTCAATTTAACCTAGAAGGTATTCGTCCAGCACAACGTGGTACACCGCAAATTGAAGTAACATTTGATGTTGATGCCGATGGTATCTTACATGTATCTGCTAAAGATAAAGATACAGGTAAAGAGCAAAAGATTACGATTCAAGCATCTTCAGGCTTAAGCGATGACGAAATTGAAGCGATGGTTCGTGATGCAGAAGCACATGCTGAAGACGATAAAAAGTTTGAAGAACTTGTAGCTGCTCGTAACCAAGCTGACGCTTTAGTTCACGGTACACGTAAGCAAGTTGAAGAAGCTGGCGATGCATTACCAAGCGAAGACAAAGAAGCGATTGAAGCTGCTGTTGTAGATTTAGAAGCTGCAATTAAGAGCGACAATAAAGAAGAGATTGAAGCTAAAACTCAAGCTCTTGCTGAAAAGTCTCAAAAACTGATGGAAATTGCTCAAGCGAAAGCACAGCAAGGTTCAGCAGATGCAGGCGAGCAACAGCAATCATCTAAGCAAGACGACGATGTTGTTGATGCAGAGTTCGAAGAAGTGAAAGACGACAAGTAATTGTTGCTACCGCTTCTCGCTAGCCAAAAACACTTAACTCAGTTAGGTGTTTAGGTTAGGATGAACAATTGAGGCGCGCGAGCAATAGCTTGTCGCGCCTTTTGCATGTATTCAAGGTTTAAAAATTCAATGATAAATCGATGCGATTTATCGGTTTATCCAGCAGCCTACGCTGCAAATAGAAAAGAGTAGTGTGATAGATATGTCAAAACGCGATTATTACGAAGTCCTCGGCGTAAGCAAAGATGCGAGTGAGCGAGACATAAAAAAAGCGTATAAACGCTTAGCGATGAAATATCATCCAGATCGTACCGCAGGCGATAAAGATCTCGAAATAAAATTCAAAGAAGTTAAAGAAGCGTACGAAATTTTAACCGACGATCAAAAGCGTCAAATGTATGACCAACATGGTCACGCAGCCTTTGAACAAGGTGGCGGCGGTGGTCACGGTGGTTTTGGTGGCGGTCAGGGCGACTTTGGTGATGTATTTGGTGATGTATTTGGTGATATTTTTGGTGGCGGCGGTGGTCGACGCCAATCTCGTCAACAACGTGGATCTGACTTACGTTACAACATGGACTTAAGCTTAGAAGAAGCGGTTCGTGGTAAAGAAGTTGAAATTAAAGTGCCAACATGGGTTGGTTGTGAACCATGTGACGGCAGTGGTGCTAAAGCTGGTTCTAAACCTAAAACATGTACAACGTGTCATGGTGCTGGCCAAGTACAAATGCGCCAAGGTTTCTTTGCTGTACAACAAACGTGTCCAACGTGTCAGGGTCAAGGTCAAATTATTTCTGACCCTTGTAACAGTTGTCATGGTCAGGGTCGTGTAGAGAAAACTAAAACGCTTTCAGTTAAAATTCCAGCAGGCGTTGATACAGGTGATCGTATTCGCTTAACTGGCGAAGGCGAAGCCGGTATGCATGGCGCGCCATCGGGCGATTTGTATGTGCAAGTGTCGGTTCGTGAACATGAAATATTTGTACGTGAAGCGAATAATTTATATTGTGAAGTGCCAATTAGCTTTACAACGTCGGGTCTTGGTGGCGAAATTCAAGTGCCAACACTAGATGGTCGTGCAAAACTTAAAATACCTTCTGAAACTCAAACGGGCAAAATGTTCCGTATGCGTGGCAAAGGTGTTAAGTCTGTACGCAGTGGTGCTCAAGGCGATCTAATTTGTAAAGTAGTAATCGAAACGCCAGTTAATCTTAACGAGCGTCAACGTGAACTACTTAAAGAACTAGATGAAAGCATGGGCACAGACAGCTCAAAAAACCGTCCTAAAGAGCAAGGCTTTTTTGACGGTGTTAAAAAGTTTTTTGATGATTTAACTAAGTAAATTTAAATTATTATAAATAATGAAACGACGCTTTTAGCGTCGTTTTTTTTGCTTTAAACTTAATTTTTGTTACTGTTAATAAAAACACGATTAGATAGTATGACACCAGCAATAGAGCTACTTAAAAAACAAAAAATTCCTTTTGATGTACTAAGTTATGAGCACGATACAAGTAATAGCCATTACGGGCTTGAAGCGGTAGAAAAGCTAAATCTAAATAGTGAACAAGTATACAAAACCCTTGTTCTTGAAACGCACGAAGGGCAATTAATCGTTGCTATTACACCGGTATCTCAGCATGTTAACTTAAAGCAACTTGCAAAGTGTTGTGGTACTAAAAAAGTGGCTATGGCTGCCGCTCAAAAGGTACAAACTAGCACTGGTTATATTTTAGGAGGTGTAAGCCCATTAGGTCAAAAGAAGCGTTTACCAACCTTTATACATAGCAGCGTATCACAGTTTGAAAATATATACGTTAGTGCAGGAAAGCGAGGCTTAGAAGTAGCCTTAAAACCAGCTGATTTAGCCTTATTAACGAATGCTAAATTTGGCGATTTTTAATGTTTTTTAAATAAAGCAAAGTCGTTTTTGGGATAATTATAAGCGTTATATTTGCTGCATTAACAATTGTTAACTACAGTCTAAGACCTTCTGAGTGCAATAATTACGGCTAGCAAGATGAACTTTAATGATGTTGATTACTTTGCAATATTAATAGCTGCTCTTTCCTCATTTATGCTTCGTGGTGTGTGGTATTCAAAAGTAATGTTTAAACAAGCATGGTTGGAAAGCTGTGGTTTAACAGAGCTTGATTTACAATCGGCAAACCCAAATTGGATATTTGTAGGAAGTTTCATTTTTGCATTAATATCAGCGTTTACTCTATCTCTTTTTTTAGGCGCTGATGTAAGTACTGGTGAAGGCGTTTTTACTGGTTTTGCTATCGGCTTATTTTGGGTAAGTAGCTCATTAGGCTTAAATTGTATTTTTGAACAGCGCCCGGCTAAATTATTTTTAATTAACAGTGGTTATCATATATTGCAGTTCTCTATCATGGGCTTAGTTTTAGAGCTTTGGTCATAGTTTGATAAATATTGAGGTTAAATTGTAATGAATAATAACGGGTTATACTTTTTTCTTGATAGTTTTATATTAGTAAGTTAACGTTTATTCATACTTAAAATTTTAACCAGTGGTAGTAAAACGTATGAAAATACTGGTTGTTGATGATATGCCGTTAATGCGTCACGTACTAATAAATATGCTCAGAAAGTTAGAGTATGACGATATTGTTGAAGCAACTGATGGCATTCAAGCGTTTACCTTGCTTCACCAACAGCACTTTGATTTAGTGATCACAGATTTACACATGCCAAAAATGGATGGTAAAAACTTACTAAATCGTATTCGCGATGATGTTAAATTAGCTTCTTTACCTGTACTAATGGTGACCTGCGAAGATAACGGTGATCGTGTGAAAGAAATAATTGCGGCAAACGTTTCAGGTTTTATAATTAAGCCATTCAATTTAAATGTTTTGTCTACCCAGTTAAACATCGTTATTGGAAAAATGAATAAAACCTAATTTTAAATAGATTGTGGAGTGTGTAGTGGCTAAACCGAATAAAAAAGGACCTTCGAGAACAGTCGATATTTTTTGTAGCCAATGTAAAACTCAATTATATACTTATCGCAAGGGAGGAAAGGGGGCGCTTATTAAGTGTTTTGTTGAGCGTATTGTACAAAACTATACACAACAAATTGGTATTTGCCCTAGCTGTGAGCGTCAATTTGCACGCACAACTGTAATTAGAGGTGTACCTGCTTATAAGATGATTGGCGGTAAAGTTACGTTTAAATAGTCGCTAACCTCAAACCTGAATAATAAATTTATACCAGTGACTATTTTTCAGTGCTAACGGTGCTAACTGTGTTAAAAGCAATTGCAATAAACTAGCTATTGATGTTCAAATTTCCCCTGTTATTTTAAAAATCTCCTACTAAAATTTTATTAAGATTGAAGCTTATAAGTCAGTATCTAGTAAATCACTTAACCTGGTTTTAAGTACGTTAGTATAACCATTACGCTTAATTTTAATATGCCCTACCTGTGTTATGTAAACATTATCAGTGCTTATATTAGTAAACTATTGAGTAATACACTTTTATGATTATATGCAGGACATTTATCCTTGTTCGATTTAAGCAGTTTGTTAGAATCGCCCGGTTTTGCTGTTTCAATGAATGAAAAAATACCCTCCCCATGGATTGGGCCAGTTTTTTGGGTTATTTAAAAAATGGATAAAGGATAGTTTCGTGATAGCACTCTTGTTTGACATTATAGGTATGGCTGGCACCTTTTTGGTTGTTGGTTCGTTCTTTTTATTACAGCTTGGTAAGACTTCTCCGACCAGCCTAATGTACAATATAATGAATTTAACAGGGGCAATTTTATTATTAATTAGCCTGTGTTATAACTTCAATTTAGCCAGCTTTGTGATAGAAATATTTTGGATTGCGGCTTCGTTAATTGGCTTATATAAATACGCAAAAAACAAATCTACTTTAGCTGCAAGTTAATAAATTATAGATTTAGTTTTTTATAGATCGCTGTAAATACCTTTATTTACGGCGATTTTTGTTTTTATACATTCTTGATGTATTTGTTAACAAAAAGTTTATATCTCTATAAAGAATAAGTCGTTACACTAGCGCCCTAAAAATTATCTAGGCTATTTTTGTAGGCGAGCCATGTTTTCTTTTTCAAAAAAAATAATCACCATATGTATATTACTAATATTAATATTGGTATCAACCTTCTGGATCGGTCGCGCTCATGATGTTGAACAAGCAACCTATCAAGCAAAGCGCCAAGTAACACAATTAAATCATTATATTGATACTGAACTTGCTCGTTTTTCTGCTATTCCGCAATTATTAACATACAATGAGCTTATGATTAATTTTGTCAGTGGCGAGCAACAACACTATAGCGTTATTAATAATTACCTTGCAGATATTCAACAAGCTAGCGGCGCATCTGATATTTTTATACTTAATACTCAAGGAGCTGTAACAGCAAGCAGCAATTGGCAAGCAGATTATACTTTTTTGGGTAGCAACTTTGCTTTTAGACCTTACTTTAAACGTGCGTTTGCGGGTGAAAAAGTAGCATATTTTGCTTTAGGTATGCGCTCTAAAGAGCGTGGTATATATTTTTCTCAGGCGGTATATAAAGATAATAAAGCTATTGGAGTTGTTGTTTTAAAAGTGAATGTAAGTAAATTCGAAAACGACCGAGAGCTATTAAACACCTCAAAAGGCAGTCACTTTTATTTACAGCTAGCAGATGACGTTATTGCAATGTCTGATATTGAGGGATGGCGTTTAAACAGTTTTACAGAGCTCGGCATTGAAGCACGCCGTGATATTAAGTTACGCAGAGCCTATCTCGATCACCAACCGCAATATATTAAGCAGCTTCAATTTACGAGTGAAAATATTCCACATTTTAAAATAGATAAAGCGCTATATGTTACTTCATCTATGCCACTTCGTTATTTTAATGCCACTATGAACCTACTTGTTGATGTGTCTAAAGTTAATTCAGCACAAGTTCCTCGTTTATTTTGGGCATTCATTATTTATACTTTACTTATTATTATTGGTTACAGTTTACTTACCCGTTTTGCAGGCTATAAAAAACTATTGTACTCAAGGCACAGCCTAGAGCTTGAGGTTGTTGAGCGTACCCAAGCACTCGAAAAAGTGCAAACTGCATTAGTGCAATCAGCAAAGCTTGCGACAATAGGGCAACTGAGCGCGGGTATTAACCACGAAATAAATCAACCATTGAGTGCTATTAATACCTATTTAGCTTCTGCAAAACGTTTACTTGCAAAAGGCAATGTTACAGCACTTAATGAGAGCTTAATTGTTATTGAAGGGTTAGTTGAACGCGTACATCAAATTGTTGGTCAGCTTAAACATTTTAGTAAACCTTCTGATATGCAGCTTAGACCCTATCCCCTTGCAGGGCTTGTTAATAATGCTTTAATGATTTCGAGCGCGCAATTAAAGCAAGACAACGTGCAAGTAGAGTCTCCTAAATTTGATGAAACAGTTGTGGTATGGGTTGATGCACTTAAATTTGAGCAAGTGCTTGTTAACTTAATTACTAACGCCAGCCAAGCTATGAATGGCGCTATTATACGTAACTTGAGTTTTCATTTAGAGTGTTTTGAAGAGCGTGTAAAATTATCGATATTAGATACCGGCGCGGGCATTGAGCAACATGCATTTGGTAATTTGTTCGAACCTTTTTACAGTACTAAATCAAGTAATGGTTTAGGGTTGGGTTTATCTATATCAAAGCAAATAATTGACTCGTTTAATGGCTGTTTAAGTGCGCATAATCGATTAGAAGGCGGCGCTGAATTTATAATTAGCCTGTCGAGTAAAGAATCAAGCAATCAAGCAAATATTGAAAAAACGCCTACTCAGGAAAATCAAAATGATTGATAACACATTGTGTAAACATGTCGTCGTCATTGATGATGAAGCGATGATAAGAGATTCGCTTAAGCAACTGCTAACACTCGAGGGTTATGTTGTAGAGTGCTTTAATGACGCAAGCACCGCTTTGAGCAAGCTCAATAGGCGCTTTATGGGCATTATACTTAGCGACATTAATATGCCCGTTATGGATGGATTAACACTCCTGGAGCAAGTAACCGCATTTGACAGCGAGCTGCCGGTAATATTTTTAACCGGTTATGCAGATGTATCTGTTGCCGTTAAAGCAATGCAGTTAGGTGCATACGATTTATTTGAAAAGCCTCTTAACGAAAATTTACTCGATTGTTTAGCAAGAGCGTGTGATAAACGCCGCCTTGTTATGGAGAATCGCGCGTTAAAACTTGCAGTGCAAAAAACTTCAGCGCCAGGCGTTCGTATATTGGGTGATACACCTAAAATGCAGCATATGATGCATTTACTAAATACCGTTATAGACACGCCTACCGATGTAATGATTGAAGGCGAAACGGGCACAGGCAAAGAGCTTGTAGCACGTTATTTACACGATCAGAGTAATCGCTCAAGCAGCAACTTTGTTGCTATTAATTGTGGTGCAGTACCCGAACAATTGATAGAAAGCGAACTGTTTGGCGCAGCAAGTGGAGCATACACGGGTGCTACGCAAAGCCGTAAAGGTAAGTTTGAATATGCACAAGGCGGTACGGTATTTTTAGATGAAATAGAAAGCACCCCCATGTCGTTACAGGTTAAGTTATTACGCGTATTAGAAGAGCGAAAAGTAACCCCCGTAGGTGATAATAAAGCTATTGATTTAGATATAAGAATTGTTGCAGCGACTAAAGTAGACTTACTATCGTTAGTTGAAAAGGGTGAGTTTAGAGCTGATTTATATTACAGGTTGAGCTTAGTTAAAGTAAATATTCCGCCTTTACGAGAGCGAAAAGCAGACATACTTTTATTGTTTAAACATTTTAGCTCAATAGCAGCGACTCGTTATCATAAAGCTCCAGCACCTTTAAACAGTGAATTACAGCAGCGTTTATTAGCTTACGATTGGCCAGGAAATGTGAGAGAGCTTAGAAATCAAGCTGAGCGCGCTGTATTATTAGGTGTTGAACTTGCGTTTTCGGTTACAAAAACACAAACCTTAGGTGAGCTTTCACCGGATTTAAGTCTATCTGAAAAAGTATCGTTTTATGAGCAATCACTTATCGAAGACGCACTTGAGAGAAACCATGGAAGTATTAAAAATACTATGGAAACATTGCAAATTGCGCGTAAAACCCTTTACGATAAAATGAGTAAATACAGCCTTAACCGCGATATGTTTATCGATTAAATGTGTGGATAAAGTGACAAGCCTTGCTTTTTAGTGTGTGGGATTTCGCACATTGATGTGTAAATAAAGTACATGTTTAATTTTAAGGTTATGAAATAAATAAGTTTTATATCATTGGCAGTGTGCTTGCTTAGTAAGTTCCGACAATAAGTAGATTCTAATAATTAGGACACACAATGATAAATTTCAAACACACCACTATTTATCTAGCTTCAATAAGCTGCTTAACCACATTTTCGCATACTGCTTTAGCCGTTGATTACACTGTATATGGTAAAGCCGAAGTACAAATTGCTAATACTGACACCGGTATTATGCGTTACGCTGAAAAAGGCACACAAATAGAAGCGCCTTATTCGCGTATTGGTATTAAGGGCGATCATAAACTTAACGAATATTTAAGTGCTGTTTTTAAATATGAAGTACAAGTTAAAGGTTTTGAAGAAGATGATACTGAAGAGCCTTTTACTGCACGTAATACTTACTTAGGTTTAAAAGGTGCTTTTGGTGAAGTTGTTGTAGGTCGTAACGACACTCGCTTTAAATACTCTGAAGGTAAACTCGATAACTTTAACGAAACTCAAGCCGATATGGCACAGGTTATTGCTGGTCAAGACCGCCTCGGTGACACAATAACTTACACCTCAAACTATTGGCATAATACGCAGTTTTCATTTACCTACGCTCCTAAAGACGATAATAAAGATAATGAAGCAGGTTTTGCTGCTACGCTTATTTATGGTGATCGTAATTTAAATAATACGCCATATTACTTATCGTTAAGCCATGTTGATTCACTTAATAATATTACTGCAAGCAGAATTGCCGGTGTTTATAAGTTCGAACAATTACAACTTGGTGCGTTATACCAACATTCAGAATCAGTAGATGGCACAAAGTCGGGCAATGGTTACGTATTAAGTGCAAGCTATGCCCTCGATAAGTGGGTGCCAAAAATTCAATTTGCTAAAGATGACTCAACTCTTCGTCAAGCATCTGAGGCAACGCAATGGAGCACAGGCCTTGATTATGTATTTGATAAGCAAACTACAGCTTATCTTTTATATACCGATCTTAATTTAGAAGAACAAGACGACAGCAGTGTTGCGCTTGGTCTTAAATACAAGTTTTAGAGGCTAGCCATGACAGATAATATATTGACGCAAGAACCAGATAAGAACAGACATTTTCAATGGCTTTTTTTAGTACTGGGCCCTTTAGTAATGCTATTAACATGCTTACTTGATCCGCCAACAGGAATGTCGGTTGCGGCATTTAAAACCGCAGGTTTAGCGTTTTGGATGGCATCGTGGTGGGTAAGTGAAGTTGTACCAATTCCGGCAACTGCATTGCTACCACTGGTAATATCACCACTTGCTGACATAGCAGCAATAAAAAGTGTGGCTGCGCCGTATGCACACCCGTTAATCTTTTTATTTTTAGGCGGATTTTTAATCTCAATTGCTATGGAGCGTTGGGGTTTACATAAACGTATTGCATTAAGCACCATGTTATATGCGGGTAAAAAACCAAGTTTACAAATTTTAGCTATGATGCTTGTTACTGCATTTTTATCTATGTGGATGTCTAATACTGCGACAGCCGTAATGATGTTGCCTATTGCACTTTCAATTACTAATTTGGTTAAGCAATCAGACCCTGAAAATGATGGTTTTGGGAAAGCCTTACTGTTATCAATTGCCTATGGTGCCAGCATTGGTGGTATTGCTACATTAATAGGCACACCGCCTAATGCATTAATGGCTGCTTACTTATCAGATAGCTACCAGATAGAAATTGGCTTTGCTCAATGGATGATTGTAGGTGTACCACTTTCTTTAAGTATGCTAATCATTAGCTGGGTTTGGCTTACTAAGTTTGCGTATAAAGTAGATGCTAATGCTAAAGATAATCAAAAAATTGATACCAAAGCGGTATTTTCTGAACAGTTAAAAAAGCTTGGAATAATGCAACGCGCAGAAAAAGGCGTATTGTTTGTATTTGTGCTTGCTGCACTTTGCTGGATATTTAGACCTTTATTGGGTGATATAACCGGTCTTAAAATTTCAGATACTACAATTGCAATTGCTGCGGCATTACTGCTGTTTGTAATGCCTGCTAATAAAGGCAGTGATGAGCGTATTCTTGATTGGCAAAATGCCTCACAAGTGCCTTGGGGTGTATTATTATTGTTTGGGGGCGGACTTACGCTTGCATCTCAAATTAAATCGTCAGGTCTTGCTGAGTTTATTGCTCACATGATTGAAGGCGCAAGTGCGATTCCTCTTGTTATGAGTGTGCTTGTTGTGGTTGCTTTAATTACATTTTTAACTGAAATTACAAGCAATACAGCAACCGCTGCAGGTTTCTTACCGTTATTAGGCCCTGTTGCTGAATCGATAACAGGTTCACCCCTTGTATGGGTTATTCCTGCTGCTATTGCGTGTAGTTGCGCATTTATGATGCCTGTAGCAACACCACCTAATGCGATTGTGTTTGGCTCAGGGCAAATACAAATGCGCGACATGATAAGAGCAGGCTTTGTACTAAACATCGTCGCAATTGTTTTAATAACACTTGTAACAATGACGATTGCAGCCCAAGTATTTGGCTTTTAAAACTGTACTAAATTAGTTCCAACCAACCTATATCAGAGTAGTTTTGTTTAAAGTTATAACTTAAAGCAAAGCTACTCTTTATATCCAATCTATTTCAGTTAAATTCACGCCATTAGTGTTCAAAAGAGTTGCTTAGGGTAGATTTACCCTTAAAAACTCAAGTTATATATTACGCTTTCAAGCAAATTAGTGTTATTGCTCGAGAAACAGAACAAGGTTATAGTCTCGTATAACTTTAAAAGCTGAGCAATCTATTTTGACCACTGACACATCACACACTGCTTCTTTAATTACACAATTTGATGAGTTACAAAACTCTTTTTTAGCGACCCCGTACTTATCGATTAAGGAGCGCATTGCTGTTCTAAAAAAGTTGCGAGCGCGTGTTGTAGACCTTGAAGAAGAACTCGTTGCAGCAGCATCAAAAGACTTTGGTTACAGAACTGCGTTTGACACCTTACTGGGTGATATATTGCCGACAGTGCAGGGAATTGCCCATATAATAAAAAAGTTACCAAAATGGTCAAAACCAAGTAATAGATCAGTGGGTTTAAGTTTATGGCCTTCAAAGGTCAGCGTAACTTATCAGCCTAAAGGGGTCGTTGGTGTTATAGCGCCTTGGAATTACCCTATTCAATTAGCGATTGTGCCTGTTATAACAGCTATTGCGGCTGGTAACAGAGTAATGCTAAAACTGAGCGAGTTTACACCTCATACAAATATTGTACTCGAAAAGCTATTTAACGACGAAATGCAGGAGCATTGCAAAGTAATACAAGGTGGTAGCGATGTAGCTGCTGAGTTTTCATCGCTCCCATTTGCACACCTACTATTTACGGGCTCAACAGGCGTTGGTAAATTAGTAATGGCGTCGGCAAGTCGTAACTTAACACCTGTAACACTGGAGTTAGGTGGTAAATCGCCTGTTATTATTACTGAACAAGCTGATATTGCAAAAGCA
Organism: Pseudoalteromonas sp. SWXJZ94C; assembly: GCF_015864385.1. Classification (NCBI taxonomy): domain Bacteria; kingdom Pseudomonadati; phylum Pseudomonadota; class Gammaproteobacteria; order Alteromonadales; family Pseudoalteromonadaceae; genus Pseudoalteromonas; species Pseudoalteromonas sp. SWXJZ94C. The sequence continues at coordinate 23,721 of NZ_JADYXF010000013.1, read as the reverse complement.
GCAGAAGCTTTGTTATTTGGGAAAATGGCGAATGCAGGGCAAATTTGCGTTGCGCCCGATTATGTATTTGTCCCAAAAGCGCTTGAGCATCAGCTTATCCAACAATTATGTGACTTATATAAAAAGCATTTTAAAGATGGTGTTGAAGGCAAAAATTTAACATCAATTATTAGTGACTCACATTACCAGCGTTTAACAGGCTATTTAGCACAAGCCGAGCAACTTGGTGCGAGTATTGTTAAACCGCTTGACCATAATCAACAAGATGCAGATAAGCATCGCTTGGGGTTACACATTGTTACGCATGTAACTGATGAGATGCAGTTAATGCAAGATGAGTTGTTTGGACCAATACTGCCAATAATGAGTTATGACAAATTAGATGATGCGGTTGACTACATAAAGCGTCATCATCACCCATTAGCACTTTATATTTTAGGTCAAGATAAACATGCCCAAGAATACATTATTAAACAAACGCTTAGCGGCACAGTAGCGGTAAACGATACACTAGTGCAAGTTACAGCAGATGATGCTCCATTTGGTGGTGTTGGGCACTCTGGCATGGGGAATTACCATGGTAGGGAAGGGTTTTTGACCTTTAGCCATGCTAAAAACACGCTTGTTTCAGGCTCGTTTAATCCGCGTATTGGCATGTTACTTAAACAAAGTAAGGTACTTATTAAGTTATTAAAATGGCTTTATATTCGCTAACTTTATTTAAACTTAAAATAAAAAGGCTGATCTACATTTGAAGTTACCTTCATAGTAGTTCAGCCTTTCTTAATTATTTAATGTAAAAAACAAAGCTTAAAACAATCGACCTTCACCTGCATAGGTACCCGCCAAAATTCTAGCGTAAATAGCATCAGCTTTTTCTTTAGCTTCTTCAATTTCTTTTGGCAGCATTTTACGTTCATCAAGTTTACGGCTATGGTTTGCTTCCATATTGCCATTATATTCAGCAATGGTATTCCAAATGTATGATTTTTCTAGATCCTTAGGCATACCTAAACCTTCAAAATACATAAGTGCTAAGTTAAATTGCGCAAGAGAGTAATTATTAGCAGCCGCTTTTTCGTACCAGTTTTTAGCAAGTTCATAATCAAGCGATACACCATCACCATTGGCATACATAACACCTAGGTTAAACTGTGCTGCTGGTAAATTTTTCTTTGCTGCTTTTTCGAATAAAGTAATGGCCATTTGCTTATCAAGTTTTACACCTTTGCCATCACTGTATAAAACAGCCAATGCAAACATCGAATCAGCATGGTTCTTCTTTACACCTTGTTGATAAAGTTGAGCCGCTTTACGGTAGTCACGCGTTACTCCAAAACCACCTTCATACAGTTTAGCTAGCTCATAAATACCAGGTGCAAAGCCTTTATCTGCAAGGTATTCAAACTCTTTTAGTGCGTCTTCAAAATAACCTTCGTTAGCGGCTTTAATGCCATCTTCTAACGTTGCATGAGCAAAAGGGCTCGCGAATAAAACGCCAGCAAGAATTAAAGTTTTTAAATTAAACTGTGACATAACAATGTCTCCAATTAGTAAGAGTAGCAATATGTATTAATACAAATTTTTATTAAAAACATGATCATTTTAGCAAATTAGGTAACTCATCATCACCGTTTTAAACTACTCTCGTACAGCTGCACAAATACATAAGGCAGAGTAATTAAGGAGTAATTGGCAACAAAAACTGTATCTTGTAATTACTGATTTGATATTAAGCTATTAACCAGGCGTTAAAATGAATCACTAATTTAATGCAAATTAATATAATTAAACGTTATTTTATTAATATTTGGGCTAAATGATTAATTGGAACGTTTAAGTACAGGTGCAAAAGCAATGCCTACTGATATGTTTTACGCTTGCTTAAATATAAAAGCAAGACGATGAGGTTTCAGCGGGTCTATATAGTATTTTATAGTTTAAAATAAGGCTTTTGCATTAAATGCATTTAGTATAGAAGTGTAAGATACAGATATTACAGAAAATTTAAAGAAATAAAAAAAGCCCGTTAGGGCTTTTTTGAGTCATATCAACCGTCACTAATATGAGCAATGTAGCAAGTAATTGTGCTCTTTTGTGTTATTACTTGGGTCGAGTAAGCAATAAACACGAAGCGGCACGGTCTTCTTTAATTAATATCAGCATCCTTGCTGTAAGTTCTTCCTTAGGGCACTGAGGTCGTTACACTTTGTTTATGCGAACGATTATCGATTAGATTTAAGCTTAAGTCAACATTAAATGATAACTATTATCAAATGGGTTTATTTACAGTTAACTACATAAATATAAAAACGAGGGACGAGATGCTAAATAACACTAAAATGAAAAAGCTTACACGTGCAGGTTTAGCTATAAGCATGTTGTTTTTATGCAGTTGTTCTGCCTCATTTACTTATAATAATTTAAGTTGGCTTTCATCGTTTTGGGTTGATGATTATGTTGATTTAAATAAACAACAAAACAAACAATTAAAAAAAATTATTGAAACAACGCAACACTGGCACAGGTCAACTCAATTACCAGCATATAAACAAGATATACAAAATATAAAATCACTGTTTAACGAAGGTATAAAACCTGAGCAACTTAAAAACCAAATTGTATTTGCAAAAAAGCATTGGCGTAACCTGCTTGAATACGCTTACGAGCCTTTGGCTGAAGTAGGTTTAACTTTGACGCCATTACAGCGCAAAGAGCTTATAAATAATATTCAGGAACAAATTGATGAAGAACGTGATGAATTTATTGAGCAAACACTTATAGCACGTAAAAAAGATCGTTTAGAAGAACAACTAGAATACTACGAACAATGGCTAGGAAAACTTACTCCTGAGCAAAAAACACTTATTAAATTAACTAACGATAAACATCAGGACTCAGGTGAACTGTGGCTCGAATACAAACAAAAGCGTTTAAATGCAGCTAAAGAAGTGCTTGAAAGTACCACTCTATTGCAAGCTGAGTTTATTGAGCAATTAAGTACCGTAATAAAAGAACGTGAATTGTACATGAGCCCAGTGCAGCTTAAAGTTAATGAGGAAAACCTTAATTTGTACGTCGATTTATTAAATACGTTAAATACCACTTTAAGTGACAAACAACGTGAAAATGTAAATGATCGTTTTGATGAGCTAATCGATACATTGAATGATATTATTGAGGGCTAAAACATTATTAATCAATCACTTTGCTATACAGTCGTTACATAAAGTTACGTAGAAGTAAGGTTGTTGTTCAATTTTTGTAGTTATTTAAATGAATCTCAAAATTGTCACGTAGCGTGGCTGTAATCATCAAAATAAATGATGGTTTGTTAAGGTAAAAGTTATGGTTACTGATTTAAAAAGTATATTAAATAGCTGGGCTCCTCTTAAAGATCAGCAAGAGTGGGTTTTGGCGACGTTATATAAAATTGAGGGCTCAAGCTATCGAAAGTTAGGCGCAATGATGCTTATTTCTAGTTTAGGGCAGCGCTTAGGTATGCTCTCTGGCGGTTGTTTAGAGGCTGATATACAGCGACATGCTAAGCAGGTAATGAGCACGTTAACGAGTAAAACTATAAGTTACGATGCAACAGATGAAGATGATTTAACATTTCAGCTAGGTATTGGTTGTGGCGGTATAGTGCATATTTTACTTCAGCCGATTCATAAGTCTAATGAGTACTTACAGCTTGAGCTTATGAACAAAGCACTTAACGATAATATTGCGGGACGTTATCTTCAGCAAGTTGACCCTATTGTGCCGGTGGGAAATGGGGTGTTTACTCAAAATTCAGAGCAACAAGGGTTATCAATTAATCGAAAAGCTCAGCTAATTGAAATTAATAACGCTACGTCATTACAAATATCTATTTATCCACCTCCTCACATACTTATTGTAGGCGGCGGAGCAGATGCAGTGCCTGTTTATACATTCGCTAAACAACTTGGTTGGAGTGTAACAGTATGGGATACGCGCCCAGCAAATGCTAAAAGACAGTACTTTACACATGCTGATGCTATTTTACGTACTACGCCAAGTGAGTTACGGGAGTACTGTTTAGCTAACAAAGTAGATGCTGCTATTTTAATGGCCCACAGTGTTGAACTTGATGCGAGCGCACTTGCTGCCCTCGCTGATACTTCCTTTAAGTACATTGGCTTACTTGGTCCCAAACATAGACGAGCACAGGTATTAACACAGGCTAACACTTCAGTTGAGCAAATAAAGTCACCTGTATTTGGTCCAGTAGGCTTAAATTTAGGTGGTGACTCACCTGAGAGTATTGCACTTTCGCTAATTAGCGAAATACACGCGGTGCTTTCAAGCAAAAATGCGACCTCGTTAAGTAACTGGGGAAATGATAAGTGTTAATAGCAAAAGTGATATTAGCGGCAGGGCAATCATCACGATTCAATGGTTGTAAGTTAACCGCCGACCTTGGTGCTGGGCAAACGATGATTGAACATGGCGTTAATATTTTACAAGCACTTGATAGCTCGCCTGTGTTTGTAGTGACTGGCGCATGGCATAAAGAAGTAAAAAATATACTCGCAGATACTAAAAACATTAAATTAATTGAAAATAAACAGTGGGATAAAGGCCTAGGTGACTCTATTGCGACAGCAACTAAAGCCATTTTAGAAAATCAGCAACCAGATGGCATTTTATTTATACTTGCTGATCAAGTTGAGCTCACTACAAAGCATTTAAGTGAGTTGGTTACAAACTTTAGAAGGCATCCTTCTCGTTGGTGCGCCAATTATGGTGAGCGCTTGGGAGTTCCTGCGATATTTCCTAAGGTTGATCTATCGAGGCTTAGCGACTTAACTACAGATAAAGGTGCGCAGCATTTACTGCGTTGCACCGATGAAGAGGTTAATACTATTAATTTAAAATGCGCGAGTTTAGATATAGATACTCAAGCGCAGTTAAATGATTTTTTGAATAAAACGCGATAAAAATATTTTAATGAAAGAAATATAACTATGGGTCAATAGTTACATTTTTTAATAGTTATAGTAACTCTTTAAACTATACGCATAGTTTAAAGAGTTGCTATAAAAAGCTTAATCAAGGGGCAAGCTATGGTGACGTTTACAATTAATGGCAAGGTGGTTGAATCACACGCGAGTGAAGATACACCGTTGTTATGGGTTATTCGTGATGAAATTGGGTTAAAAGGCACTAAATTTGGTTGTGGTATTGCAATGTGTGGTGCATGTACTGTGCATTTAGATGGGCAAGCAACGCGTTCTTGTGTATTACCGGTAGGTGCTATTGCAGGCAAAAATATTACGACCATTGAAGGGTTAAATAACGAACATCCGCTTCAAAAAGCATGGGTTGAAGAACAAGTACCACAATGTGGTTACTGTCAATCGGGTCAGATAATGCAAGCAGCTACATTACTTGCTACTAACCCAAACCCTTCAGACGAAGAAATAACCAATCATATGAATGGTAACTATTGTCGCTGTATGGCTTACAAACGTATTAAAACGGCTATTCAACGAGCAGCAGATGAGTCAAAAAGTGTTGTTAATATTTTTGATCCTAATGCACAAGACGCTTAACTGGAGCCGACAATGAAAAAATTATTTCAAAAAAATAGTGAAACCGTTAATTTAAACCGTCGTTCATTCATGATTGGTACTGCAAGCGCAGGTTTAGTTATGGCGTTTGCCCCTGCATTCTTTTCTGGCTCGGTAAGTGCAAAAGAATCAATAGCTCAACAAGCATTTTCACCTACAATTTGGTGGACAATGAACACCGATGGTGGCATTGAAGTAAGCATTGCAAAAGCCGAAATGGGTCAACATATAGGTACTGCATTAGCGCGTATTGTTGCAGACGAACTTGAATGTGATTGGGACAAAGTTTCAATTACGTACGTAGATACCCATGAAAAATGGGGTTATATGGTCACCGGCGGTTCGTGGTCTGTTTTTCATAGCTTTAAACCACTTTCACAAGCCGGTGCTGCGGGCAGAATTGCGCTAATAGAAGCTGGTGCAAAAATGTTAGGTGTTACAGCTGGTACATGTCGTGCTGAAAAAGGCTATATAGTCTCTGGCGACAAATCTGTTAGTTATGCTGATTTAGTTAAAAAAGGCGAGTTTAATCGTACTTTTACAAGTGAGGAAGTAGCAAGTTTACCACTAAAACCAGCCAATAAACGCCATTTGACGGGGCTTAAGCAAGACTTTAAAGCGCTTGATATACCTGCCAAAACCAATGGTACCGCAGTGTATGGCATAGACGTAGAAGTTGAAGGCATGCTCTATGCTCGCCCAGTAATACCGCCAACTCGCTTTGGTAGTGAAGTAATAAGTGTTGACGATACCGCAGCAAAAACAATTAAAGGTTATAAGGGTTATGAAATTTTAACTGACCCAAGTAATACGGTAGAAGGCTGGGTTGTTGTATTAGCTGATAATTACCCAAGTGCAATTAAAGCTGTAGATGTACTAAAGGTTAAGTATAAAAAAGGTAGCGCAGCAAACGTAACTGAGTCTGATATTCAAAAAGAAGGTGTGCGTTTATGTCAGCAAACTGATTCAGGCACTTTATTTGTTGATGAAGGCGATATAAAGAAAACTCAAACCGATGCAAAAGAATTACTCGAATCAATGTATACCACAGCGACCGCGAGTCATTATCAGTTAGAGCCTTTAAACGCGCTTGCACAGTTCAAAGATGGAAATTGGATTATCCACACCGGTAACCAATGGCAATCGCTTACATTGCCAGCCATAGCAAAAGCACTAGAAGTTGCACAAGATAAAGTGATTATTCGCCCGTACTATTTAGGCGGTGGTTTTGGTCGTCGATTATTTGGTGATTGGACTGTACCCGCAGCCCTTACTGCAAAAGCGGTAGGTAAACCTGTAAAGCTTGTGTTTACTCGAAAAGATGACAGTTTATTTGATCAATCTCGCTCAGCGTCTACTACAAAAATGACGGCATCGTTTGACAAAAACGGTGCTTTTACTGGTTTAGAGCATGCTTTTGCAGCAGGGTGGCCAACTAAAGCAATGGCACCAGGGTTCTTAGCTCCAGGTGTTGATGGTAAAGGCAAATTTGATGCATTTTCGGCATCAGGTGCTGATCATTGGTATAGCATGAACAGCCACCGTGCAAGAGCCATTAATAATGGACTTGTACAAAGTACATTTATTCCAGGGTGGTTACGCTCAGTAGGACCAGGTTGGATTGCTTGGGGCCTTGAGTCGTTCATTGATGAAGTTGCACACAAACAAGGTAAAGATCCTGTTGAATTTCGCCTTGAAATGTTAGATGCACAAGGTAAGCAAGCAGGTAAAGCACCTGAGAGTGTAGGTGGAGCATCACGTTTACACAGTGTACTTAAAAAAGTATCTAAAAAAGTAGCCAATGTTAAGTTAGGTGAAGACGAAGGTTTTGGGTTTTCGGCCAGCTCAGGGCAAGAACGCACCATGCCAGCATGGATTGCAACCGCTGCACATGTGCATGTTAATCGTGCTGATGGTAAAATAACGCTTAAAAAGCTGTATGTGGTTGTTGATGCAGGTTTAATAGTGCATCCTGATGGTGCGCTGGCGCAAATAGAAGGTTCTCTACTTTGGGGAGCAAGTCTTGCGCTGCATGAATCAAATACATATAAAAACGGGCAGGTTTCAGCGACTAACTTTAATACTTACCTACCACTTAGAATGAAAGATGTGCCTGATATGGACATTGAATTTGTGCAAAGTGATGAGTTTCCAGTTGGTTTAGGTGAGCCGGGCGTTATTGGTATCGCTCCAGCGATTGGTAATGCCGTATTTAATGCGGTGGGTGTTCGTTTACGAAACTTACCAATGAAACCAGATGAGCTTAAAAAAGGCTTATCTGCGTAAAGCACTAAAAGCAATAAAGCAGTATATGTGTAAGAGGTTTGCATTTTAATGCGACCTCTTTAACATGTAGTAAATACACTTAAGTTATACCCAAGGTTTAGTTATGTTAGTCGATCCAGCAGGACGAGAATTTAGTTACTTACGTTTATCAATTACCGACGTGTGTAATTTTAAGTGTGTTTATTGTTTACCAAATGGTTATCAATGCGACCACGACCGAGACTTTCTTTCGCTTAACGAAATAAGTAATACAATAAAAGCATTCGCCCATCATGGTATTAAAAAGGTACGTATTACAGGCGGAGAGCCAACTCTTCGAAAAGACTTTATAGATGTTATTCGCGCAGCTAAAGATACAACAGGTATAAACCAAATAGCAGCGACAACGAATGGTTTTTCTCTACAAAAAAACATTAATAATTGGGTAGATGCAGGTTTAAGTGCCATTAATGTGAGCATTGATAGCTTTGACCCCCGTATGTTTAACTCAATAACTGGGCACGATAAATTTGCCTCTGTTATGAGTGGCATAGATGCAGCTGTAGATAGTGGTATTTCATCAATAAAAATAAATAGTGTACTGATGAGACAATATAACGCCACAGAGTTAGATACTTTTTTAAGCTGGCTTAAACACCGTCCCGTAACTATTCGGTTTATAGAGCTAATGCAAACTAACGATAATAAAGATTTTTTTGATGCAAACCACCTCTCAGGTGAATCAATAAAAACTAAATTATTACAAAGAGGTTGGCAACGTATAATTCAAGGCGCTACAGCAGGACCTGCACAAGAGTTCTCGCATCCAGATTACCAAGGTAATATTGGTTTAATAATGCCTTACAGCAACGACTTTTGTAGCACGTGTAATAGGCTTAGGGTTTCTGCGTTAGGAAATTTACATTTATGTTTGTTCTCAGAAGAAGGTATATCCCTCAGAGAGCACATGAACAATAATTCAAGTGCAGAGCTAATTGCATTACTATCGCGTTATATTAAAACTAAAAAGCCATCGCACTTATTACAGCAAGGTAATACTGGGATCACCACTAATTTATCTATGTTGGGTGGTTAAAGTCTTTAATTTTTTTGTTGAATGATGAGCCGATCGTCGTCTAATTAATGTGAAAATGTAAATAATAGCCTGTATTTTCACGTTTTTATTTTTAGAGGGCTTGTCATATTATATTTTCACGTTAAACTAAATTTTTATTTATTATTAAGTTATAAGAATGGATATCGCAGCACTTAACAGTACTAAATCATTAAGAAGAGATGTTCTTAAGTGGATGTGTCTTTGCTTTGGTTTTTTATCGTTAGCGTTCGGGGTATTTAATTTAACAGTAAATAACCTTCCTTTACTGGGCTACATAGAAGCCAGCTTTTCAATTTATTGCATCTATACTTTTATTGCGCTTACACGCCATCCATTACAGATTTGGCAATCAATAGTAATGTGCGCACTGATCTCATTTATTGTTGTATTAGCGACTTATTTAGCGTCACCGCGTAACGGTGTTTACGTTTGGTCGTTCGCATTACCTGTTTTATATTACCTTTTAGTAGGTAAACGTTATGGATTTATTTTATCTGCGACTTTACTTGCTGCCCAAATAATTATATTGGCAGGTAAAACAAGCCTTTCACCTTTTGAAACGTTTAATTTGGTACTTAACTTACTGTGTACTTACGTGAGTATTTGGGCTATTTCTCATATTTTTGAAGGTAGCAGATCACAATTTTCAAAACGACTTAAAAACTTAGCATTACTTGATCCACTAACAGGTGCCGGTAATCGTTTGTCTATGAGTCACTATTTTGAAGTTGAGTTACGAGATAAGTCACAGCTGTACGTGTTTTTACTCGATTTAGATTATTTTAAATTAATAAATGACGAACATGGACACGGTGTTGGCGATAAAGTACTTGTAGAAGTTGCAACCCTTTTAAGAGTTGCTCTAGGCCGAGGGTATGTTTTTAGAGTTGGCGGCGAAGAGTTTGCTTTATTTAGTTCGTTTACAAGTGAGGAGGAAGCTCTTAACGCGGCTGAAAAAATAAGAACTCAAGTTGAAAACACAAATTTTGATATTGATGGTCTATCTATAAATATTACTACAAGTATTGGTGTGGCAAAGTTTAAAAGTACAAACACCCTTGAAGGCTTTGTTGAACAAGCCGATAAGCAACTATACAAAGCTAAGCGATTTGGTCGCAATAAAGTGTATTGTAAATTTAAAGCAGAACCAGACTTTGAGATTGCTACGGCTTAATATCAAAACTTAGCATTAAAACTTATAGTCAATAAACTATAGAGTTTGTTAATAATAAAATGGTTAGTACATTTGTTCAAAATTAGGGATGCCGTTTTCCCAAATAGGTTTGTCTTTTCCTAAGTACTCACGTACTGCATCAAAAAATAAGCGCGTTCTGACTGGTAAGTCGCGATGAGGGTATACCGCGTACATAGCGCTGTATTCCATAAGTTTAATATCTGTCAATAAAGGAACTAACTTTCCTTCTTTTATTTCATCACCAATAATAAACGCAGGCGCAACAAAGTAAGTAGTCCCCGAGAGCGTTTTCATTAATAAAGACTCCGCATCGTTTGCACGAAATACACTCTTTATTTTTTGTTCACACGGCTCACCTTTACTGTTGTAGTAATCAATGCTTTCTACTCTAAAAGAATTACTTGCATAACTTGCTGCAGGTAGGCTTGCTAGCTCTTCCATTGTTTGTGGCATGCCGTAGGTTTCAATAAACTCTGGGGCTGCAACTATTAATATGCGGTTTCGGGCAATTTTTCTGGCTATAAGAGATGAATCTTTTGGCTCGCCTACTCTAAACGCTAAATCAAATCCTTCAGATACAATATCCACTAATCTATCATCTAACCTAAGTTCGACTTCAACCTGCGGAAAGCGCTTTTGAAAGTCATTAAGTACTGGTTGTAAGTAACGACGACCAATGAGTGTTGATGAGGTGATTTTTAAAACGCCACGAGGCTCTAAATGGTAGTTTTCGGCCATACGGACGGTTTCGCCAAGAAGCTCTCTGAGGTCTGCGGCTTTTTTTATCATCTCTGCGCCCGCAGCAGTTAGCGAAAACGAGCGGGTGGTCCGATTAAGTAACCTCACACCAAGTTCGTCTTCTAATCGACTAATTTGTTTAGAAATAACAGAACGGTCAATATTACGAATTTCAGCTGCTTTAGCAAAAGAGCCTTGCTCTACCACTTCAAGCAACATTAAAAGCCGACTTGTTGTATCCATTATTACATCTCAATTAATTAATTGATGCCATTTTGGCACTAATGAATTTAAAAATCTATGGTTTTTGTCCGCAAGTTTAATCCGTACCATGCGAAGCTAATTAAAAAAGGAGCGTCTTCATGAAAAAACATTTAATTGCTGCTGCACTCGCTGGCGCATTACTAACACTTGCAGGTTGTGCTGATGAGAGCACACCCCCTTCGGCTCAAGCACAACATCTTCAGCCAATCGATGTTGCACCTGTATTAGTTAAACCAGTACAAAGCTGGCACACCTATACAACTCGCTTAGAGTCTCCTCAAGAAGTGGCTTTAATGCCACGCGTATCAGGTGTTATTGATCATATTGCATTTAATGAAGGCGATAATGTAAAAAAAGGCGACTTATTATTTAAGTTAGACGACCGCCCATTTGCTGCTGTTGTAGCAAGCCTTGAAGCGCAAATTAATAGTGCACAAGCTGCATTAGAACAAGCAAAAAGCGAAGCTAAACGTGCGGTCCGCTTAATGGAGCGTAAAGCTATTTCTACTGAACAAACAGAGTCGCGCACGTCTATTTTACACCAACGCGAAGCGCAACTTGCTGCATTACAAGCACAGCTTACATCGGCAGAACTTGATTTAGAATTTACGTCAATTGTATCGCCAATCGATGGCATAATTTCCCGTGCAAACATCACGAGAGGCAATAACATTATTGCGGGTCAAAGTGTGCTAACAAGCATCGTCTCTAACGAAAAAATGTACGCTTACTTTGATGTTGACGAACGCACTTGGAACAGTGCTTTTAGCAATGTAACAGCGGCAAGTCGCCAACCTGTTGTAATGCAAAAAGTAGGGCAAAGCGATTTTGCGTACAAAGGGTATATCAACTTTATTGATAACCAAATTAATGCTTCTACGGGTACGCTTCGTGTTCGCGCCGTATTTAATGAAGATAACAACCAACTTAGAGCAGGCTCATTTGCACGTATTAAATTAGCGGCTAATTCAATTTCTGAGCAAGTAATAGTGCCAGACAGAGCAATTGGTACTGATTTAAAAAATCGCTTTGTATTAACTGTTGGCGAAAACAACGTGCTGCAGTACAAATTAGTGACAGTGGGTGAGCGTTACGGATCGCTTCGTGCAGTGACATCTGGTTTATCTGAAGGCGATGTGATTGCAGTAAATGGCCCAGCTCGCGTAGGTCCTGGTATGCCAATTGAACCAAATACAGTAACAATAGATAGCAGTGATGTTGCATTCACCCTCTCTAATGACGAATCAAGCGTAGTAGCTAAGCAATAAGGTTTTTTGATGAAATTTTCACACTTTTTTATTCAACGGCCGATATTTGCGGCTATGTTGTCTTTGGTTATTTTAATTGCGGGTGGCATTTCTTTATTTCAGCTTCCGGTAAGTGAATACCCAGAAGTTGTACCACCAACAGTTGTTGTAACCGCAAGTTACCCAGGTGCAAACCCAACGGTTATTGCACAAACGGTAGCAACACCACTCGAGCAAGAAATTAACGGTACTGAAAACATGTTGTATATGTTTTCACAAGCAACCAGCGATGGTCGTATGACCCTAACGGTAACGTTTGCACTGGGTACTGATTTAGACCGTGCTCAAGTACAAGTACAAAACCGTGTAAACAGTGCTTTGCCACGTTTGCCTGAAGAAGTACAACGCTTAGGTGTGGTAGCCGAAAAATCATCACCAGATCTAACCATGGTAGTGCATTTATATTCGCCAGAAAAAACACACGATACCGCGTATTTATCTAACTATGCCGATTTGTATGTTAAAGACGAAATTGCACGGCTACCAGGTGTGGGCGACATTCGCTTATTTGGTGCGGGCAAATATTCAATGCGTGTTTGGTTAAACCCAGATGCTTTAGCAGCACGTGAGCTAACAGCAACCGATGTTGTAACGGCGCTGCGTTCGCAAAACCAACAAGTTGCTGCAGGTAGCTTAGGTGCTCAGCCGGTGTCAAACGACAGTCAATTCCAAATACTATTAAACGTTAAAGGTCGTTTAAATAGTATTGAAGAGTTTGAGCAAGTAATTATTAAAGTAGGTGAGGAAGGGCAGCTAACACGTTTATCTGACATTGCACGTGTTGAGCTAGGTCAAGACACCTATTCACTTCGCGCAGAGCTAGACACTCAGCCAGCGCTTGCTATGCCTATATTTCAACGCCCTGGTTCTAATGCCATTGAGCTTTCTGATCAAGTGCGCGAAACCATGGCGCGTTTATCAAAAGATTTTCCTGAAGGGGTTAAATACGACATTGTTTACGATCCTACTGTATTTGTACGCGGCTCGATTGACGCAGTAATTGCAACGTTACTTGAAGCAATTGTACTGGTTGTAATTGTAGTTATTGTATTTTTACAAACATGGCGTGCGTCTATTATTCCGCTTATTGCTGTGCCTATTTCACTTATTGGTACGTTTGCTGTTATGCAGTGGTTGGGCGTGTCGATTAATACCTTATCGTTATTTGGGTTAGTACTTGCCATAGGTATTGTTGTAGATGATGCGATTGTAGTAGTAGAAAACGTTGAGCGTAATATAGAGCAAGGTTTATCACCACTTGAAGCAACACGCGTTGCTATGAACGAAGTAACCGGCCCTATTATTGCGATTGCATTAGTGCTGAGCGCAGTATTTATTCCAACAGCCTTTATTACGGGTTTGTCTGGTCAATTTTATAAGCAATTTGCATTAACAATTACAATTTCGACCATTATTTCTGCTTTTAACTCATTAACTCTTTCGCCTGCATTAGCTGCGTTATTATTAAAGTCGCACGATGCAAAACCGGATGCGTTTACACGTTTACTAAATAAATTATTTGGTCGTTGGTTATTTCAACCATTCAACCGTGTATTTGACCGTGGCGCTAAAGGGTACGAAAAATTAGTTAAAAAGCTAATTCGTCTAAGCCTAATTGCTATGGTGGCTTATGTTGCACTGGTTGGCGGTACAATTAAATTGTTTGATACCGTACCAGGTGGCTTTATTCCACAACAAGATAAGCAATATTTAGTGGCAATTGCTCAGTTACCAGACGCAGCAAGCCTTGACCGTACTGAAGATGTATTAAGACAAATGCAACAAATTGCCTTAGATGTGCCGGGTGTTGCCCATACGGTTGCTTTTCCTGGTTTGTCGGTAAATGGTTTTACCAACAGCCCTAACAGCGGCATTGTTTTTACACCTTTAGATGCGTTTGAAGACCGCGCCGATCCAAGTAAATCAGCTATGGCAATTGCTGCGCAGTTAAACCAACGTTTTGCCGCGATTGATGAAGCATTTGTAGCGGTATTCCCGCCACCGCCAATTCAAGGTTTAGGCACAACGGGTGGCTTTAAGTTACAAATTGAAGACCGATCAAATAAAGGATTCGAAGCGTTATTTAATAGCCTGCAAACGGTTATTGGTAAAGCACAAAAAGATCCTGCGTTAATAGGGCTTTACTCAAGTTTTCGTATTCAAGTACCACAAATGGATATAGACGTAGACCGCGAGCAAGCACTAATTCAGGGTATTCCACTTGATGAAGTATTTAATTCGCTGCAAGTTTATTTAGGCTCAGTGTATGTAAATGACTTTAACTTGTTTGGTCGTACGTATCAGGTAAACGCGCAAGCAGATGCTGATTATCGTTTAGATCCAGATCAAATTCTTAATCTAAAAGTAAGAAACCGTGCAGGTAACATGGTGCCATTAGGCTCAGTATTAACGGTTACACCAACAATTGGTCCAGACCGTGTAATGCATTACAACGGTTACCCAAGTGCAGAACTTAATGGCAGTCCAGCGCCTGGTTACAGCTCTGATCAAGCACAATTGGCTATTGAAGCAATACTTGCTGATAACTTACCAAGCGGAATTGAATACGAGTGGACTGAGGTTACTTACCAACAAGTACTTGCTGGTAACACCATGGTGTATGTATTCCCACTGGTAGTGTTACTGGTATTTATGGTGCTTGCTGCTCAGTACGAAAGCCTGCGTTTACCATTGGCTATTATTTTAATAGTGCCAATGACCATATTCTCAGCGTTACTTGGTGTGTGGTTTGTAGGCTCAGACAATAATATATTTACGCAAATAGCGTTAATAGTACTGGTCGCCTTGGCATCTAAAAACGCGATTTTAATGGTTGAGTTTGCTAAAGATCAAAACGAGACAGGGTTATCTCATATGGATGCAATATTAGCTGCGTGTCGTATGCGTTTACGCCCAATATTAATGACCTCAATTGCATTTACAGCAGGTGTTATACCGCTTGTATTAGCAACGGGCGCAGGGGCAGAAATGCGCCATGCAATGGGTAATGCCGTGTTCTCAGGCATGATTGGTGTGACTGTGTTTGGCTTATTGTTTACACCGGTATTTTATATGCTTGTTGTGAATAAAAAAGAAAAAGCGCAGGAGTTACCACATGAATAAGTTAGCAAATAAAATGCTAAAAACACGCTTAACAATAAGTGCTGTATTGGTGGCTGCATTTTTATCTGGCTGTGCTAGCAAAATAGATACAGTAAGTGAGCAAAATGCAATTAATGAGTTTGTTGCAAAAGCAGCTGTTGCAGAGCAACTTACTGGTGTTGATGAAACTAGCTGGTGGAAAGGGCTTGATTCAAGCCAATTAAATCAGCTGGTAACCAAAGCGCTTGCAAATAATTACGACTTAAAAACAAGCCAACTCACGCTTAAAAGTGCATTAGCACGGCTAGGCGAGCAAAAAGCGCAATACTTGCCACAAGGTGGTATAGAAATTGGTGCTCAGCGCAGTGGTTTGGGTGATGTAAATAGTCGTCAATCGAGTGCTAATTTAGCACTCGACTGGCAACTTGATTTGTTTGGGCGCATTACAGCATTGGTTGATGCGGCAAATGCATCGGCTATGAGCCAAGCAGAGCAAGTACGTTTACTGCAAATTGAAGTGGTTTCGTCTGTTGTTAAAGGGTTTGTAAGCTATCAGGGTAATGTTGAAAAACAACACATTGTAGCGCTGCAAATAGAAGCGCTTGAACAAAGTATAGAGGTGCTGCAAGCACGAGTAGACGAAGGCGTTGCAAATGAGCTTGATTTAAACCGAACAATGGCGCAGCTCAGACAACAAGAAGCGTTAATACCGGCAATTGAATATGCTAAATATCGCGACTTATCTACCTTGGCTGTACTAACCGGAAACTTAACGCAAGACGTTACTCTTACTAATGAGCAAACTGTTTTAGAGCATGAGTTTACGGTATCCCTTAGTGAGCCAAATAATGCAATAGCGCTTAGACCTGATATAAGCCGTGCTTTGTACAACTTTAGTCAGGCAAATAGCTTAAGTGTTGCAGCAAGCAAAGCATTACTACCTGATATAAGCCTAAGCGGGTTTGCTGGCGTGTTGAGCATTAGCAGTACCGAACTTCGCGATACGCAACAACAGTGGCAAGTTGCACCACAAATTCAGTGGTCAATATTAAGTTACCCAGCACTTTTAGCGCAACGTGATGCGCAGCAGTTTTTAAGTGAAGCTGCGTACAGCGATTATCAACAAGTTGTGCTAAAAGCCGTTAGCGAAAGTGAACTTTCGTTGCAACTTTTGGTCAATCAAACACAGCAAAAACGTTTTGCTGATGAGCGCTATGAGTTTGCTAACAAAGCATTTTTACAAGCAGAGGCAATGTACGAAGAAGGGCAAATTCCTTATCTTGAGTTGTTAGATGCGCGTCAGGATGTTTTAATAGCGCAAGAAAATGCTGTCGATTCAACAATTTCATCGCTACTCGCTAAAGTTAATGCATATCAGTCATTTAACGGGCGATGGAGTTATGCATTAAGTAACACTAATAAGTAGAGCTTTATTGATGTCTGATACTGATGTTTTACATGAATACACCGTACCGCACACAATGCGTGCCATTGTATTAGCAGAGCCTAACGAGGAAATTAAATTAGCTGACGTTGAGTTACCTGTACCTGAGTGTGCAGATAACGAACTACTTATCAAAGTGGAGTACGTAGGCTTAAACCCTGTTGATGGGCAGTTTGCTAAATCGGGTTTTTGCAAATGGCAATACCCTCATATTTTAGGCCTTGATGCCGTAGGTGTGGTGGTAAAAGCCAGCAAAGGTATTTTTCCCAATGTGGGTGAGCGGGTTATGTGGCACGCAAGCGTTGGTGGCCAAGGTGTACTGAGTGAATATACAAAAGTACCTAACTACGCAGTATCGGTTTTACCTAAAGGGCTAAGCCCTGCGGTGGCCGCTATTTTACCTTGTGCAGGTATGGCTGCGCTTATAAGTTTAGATAAACTTAGCATTAGCGAAGGCGATACCGTACTTATTGAAGGTGGTTCGGGCGCTGTAGGGCAGTTTGCTATTCAGTATGCTAAGCAGCGTGGAGCAGATATATTTGCAACTGCATCAAAGCGAAACCATAAACTGGTTAAGCAGCTAGGCGCAGACATGGTTTTTGATTACAACGATAAAAAGTTGTGTGAAAAAATTCGCAGAGAACTTGGTCCACAAGGCTTTGACGCAGTTATAGACACCATTGGTGGTGACTCAACGGCTAGAAATATTGAGCTAATGCGTTTTTGCGGTAAAATTGCGTGCCTAAACCCTCTACCATGCTTTGATCAAGACTTAATGTACCGCAGAGCGCCTAACATTAGCGTGGTATCGCTTGGTGGTGCATGGCTTGCTAATAGCTTATGTGCACAGCAACGTTTAAGTTTTATGGGTAATTTGTTACTAGAAAGCGCATGTAATGGCGATATTAAAACGCCTGCACTCACCGCTGTTGAGTTTAATGCACAAGCGGTATCTGATGCACTTAATAAACAATTAGCGGGTGGTTTTACGGGTAAACAAGTTGTTCATGTAGCACCATAAGCATACGTCACTTTAAAAAACGCAGCATTTTATGCTGCGTTTTTTTGTGCCTATTTTATGTATTTTGCATCCCACCAAATCGTATTTCTATTTATTAGCTGTTTTATTCATCATTTTGATAAAAATAGTTATTTTCAGCGTACAGCTGTAAGCCTTTGCGTTTCAACAGTTTACGTTCAGGTAAAGAAAATAAATTGAAAAAACTGTTAATTAATTGAATAGAGTAATTGATCTAAACGATTTTTTATGACGTAATGTAGTTATTATTTAGCTGGTCGGATGAGTTCAATCATGAGTTTACGTACAAAATTAAAAAAAGTATTACCAAGTATATCTATCACTGAACAAGAAGCGTTAGACGCAGGCGATGTATGGCTTGAAGGTTCTATCTACCAAGGTAAACCTGATTTCAGCGCACTTCGCGACGTACCTGCCGCTAAGCTAAGTGCAGACGAGCAAGCATTTTTAGACGGTCCAGTAAAAGAACTACTGGGCATGATTGACGATTCAGTTATTCAAAACGGCATTCATTTACCAAATGACATCTTAGAGTTTTTGAAAAAAGAGCGTTTTTTCTCGCTTATCATTCCTAAGTCGTTTGGTGGTTTAGAGTTTAGCCCTTATGCAAACTCTACTATTGTTGGCACAATTGCGACTAAGAGCTCTGCAGTTGCAGTAACCGTAATGGTTCCTAACTCGTTAGGTCCGGGTGAGTTATTACTTCACTTTGGTACGCAAGAGCAGCAAGCACACTACTTACCACGCCTAGCAAATGGTACAGACATTCCATGTTTTGCATTAACAAGCCCAGAAGCGGGTTCTGATGCAGGTGGCATTCCAGACATTGGTACAGTTACTAAAGGCATGTATAAAGGCGAAGAAGTACTTGGCCTTGAGATCACATGGGACAAACGCTACATAACGCTTGCACCTATTGCTACTGTACTTGGTTTAGCTTTTAAAGTAATGGACCCTGATGGTTTACTAGGTGGCAAAGAAAGCTTAGGTATTACTTGTGCACTTATTCCAAAAGAACACCCAGGTGTAGAGCTTGGTAATCGCCATGACCCTATGGGTATTCGTTTTTACAACGGTACTACACGTGGTAACAAAGTATTTGTTCCAATGGACTTTGTTATTGGCGGGCAAAAAAATATCGGCCGTGGTTGGCAAATGCTGGTTAGCTGTTTAGGTGCCGGCCGTGGTATTTCATTACCTGCGCTAGGTGTTAGTACAGCACAAGTTGCATTTAAATCAGCATCTGAATACGCAGCAGTGCGTGAACAGTTTGGTTTAGCCATTGGTCAGTTTGAAGGTATTCAAGAAAAACTAGCTGACATTGCAGGTAAAACATACCTACAAGAAGCAATGCGCGTACTTACAACTGAAGGCTTAGGCATGGGCTTAAAACCATCAGTAGTAACCGCAATCGCTAAATACCACATGACAGAGCTTGGTCGCGACGTACTTGATTCAGCAATGGATATTCAAGCGGGTAAAGCGATTCAAAATGGTCCACAAAATACATTAGCAAGTGGTTATGTTGCTCAGCCGATTGCCATTACGGTAGAAGGCGCGAACATTCTTACTCGTAACTTAATGATTTTTGGTCAAGGTGTTATGCGTTGTCATCCATATTTACAATCTATGGTTGAGTCAATTCACAGCGAAGACAAAGGCGCTGACAAAGAATTTAACGGTATTTTACGTAAAACAATCGGCTACAGCACAGCAAACAGCTTACGTGCTTTCCGCCTAGGTGTTTTACCATTTACAGCAAGTGCTAATTCTGAATTACCAGAAGTACGCGACTACGAAAAAGCAGTACATAAATTATCTGCAAAACTTGCAGTGTACGCAGACTTTTCGTTACTGGTACTTGGCGGTAAGTTAAAGCAAGCAGAAATGCTATCGGCACGTTTAGGCGATGTAATGAGCTTCTTATATGCAGCTATGGCATCAATTAAATACTACGAGCAAAAAGTATCAAGTAGTGACCGTGAGCAAGCAGCGCCGTATTTCCATTACGCGACTCGTTTTGCACTACAAAGTGCTGAAGAAGCATTGCATAAGTTTTTAGATAACTTCCCAGCAAGTGGTACACGTAAGTTTATTCGTTTCATTACAATGAACTACTCAACTAAAATGCCAAAAATTAGCGACGATTTAATCCGCGAACTAGCTAAGCAAGCTCAGCTAGATACCGCGTTTAAAGCGCAAATCACGCATTTAGTTAAACCAGTAGAGGGCGATGGCCATCATATTAATGAGCAAGCTTACAAAGCTAAAATGGCATCACTTGGCGAGCTGGCTAAAGTTAAAAAAGCACTACGTGCTAAAGTAATTAAACCAGGTATACGCTTTAACATCACGCTTGATAACGCACTCGCGGCAAACGTAATCACGCAAGCTGAACACGTTCAGTTAATTGATTACAACATCAAACGTGAAAAAGCGATTCGTGTAGATGAGTTCGATTTTGATATGAACCTACTAGACGATAACGCACAGCCGATAAACCCGCTTAAAAGCGTAGTTAATCAGTAGACTGTGAAATTAATTCAATAATGCAAAGCGCCCGCAGTATCGGCGCTTTTATTGTTGAAAAGTATTAGTGTGGAGCCCCGCTTGTGTAAAAATAAGCGGGGCTTTTTTATGTGTTTTAAATAAAAGCTAGCTTGAAAGTAACACTGATACCTATTTTATTTTTTCTTATTAAATTTGAATAACGCTTAAAACCATAATTAGGTAAAAATAAATGAAGCGATTTAGCTATTTGATTACATTCCTAATTGGCTAGTGACGGGGGAATTGTTACATTAATCATCAATTTCTTCAGTAAAGTTAAACCGGAGTGTAACCAAATGAAAAAATGGATAGTACTTTTAACACTATTAATGTCATTTGTGCTACATGCTGCTGATAATAAAAGTGCAGTAGTAAGCGATAAACAAACAACAGAACTTGAAGAGTGTACGGCAGAAAAACCAATAAAGGGAATTCTCAACCCTAAATACAAAGGTTATACAAATTTCACAACAAGTATTAATAAATACGATATTTCTGAGTCAGCCGTTTTTTATAAACTCATGGAAATTAACGTTACTCATGGGGGTTGTGCTCACTATGCTTACACATTTAAATATACATTATATGATAGCCACCTAGTAGCCGACAAAAAACATTATCTAAATAAAGCAATAAATTTACTGGCTCAAACCGAAATGGTTCAAGATTACAAATCTATCCCTAAGGAAATATCTAAGCACTTGAAAGAAAATATAAATAATTCAAACGTATTACAAGAAGGGCTAATAGTTGTTTCTCTTGGATATAGACATATCTATTTTAATTTTTTAAGAGCAGCTGATAACAAGGTAATAATAGAGATTATTGATGACACAGCCCTTTAGTCACATAGCTAATTTTGCCACCTAAATTAACTATGCTAATGCCCTATAATCTGATTTGACAGGCAGTGATTTTTTTAATAGATAAGGAACTATTTTTTACCATGTAGATGAAAATAATGACGACATTCATCATTTTCGGTATAAATATCACCCATCATTGTGCGTGTATTTCACAGCACAGTTTAGCTTCTTCGATTAGAGTGGCTGCCTAGTATACTAAGCTGTATATATAAACAGTTGTTTGTGTTTTATCCAATAACATTATTAAAAGTCGTTTTGGTGTATTTTAACAACAATAACTTTACAAAATACGTAATTACTTGTTTACATGGAAGTTGTTTAGTGGAATTATTGAGCAATGTAATATACGCCGTTTTGGGGTGTTATAACCCCCAAAGTGGTGTCAATAAGCTGTTAGCAGTATTTGGGAGTTTTATGGAACCTGGCAATAGTTTGAAAATTGAAAGCCTAAATGAAGAATGGCGAGATAAAGACTCTGTAATGTTGCATGCCTGTTTTCAGCTACTAAAAGATACAGTCGAAAAAGAAAAGCTGTTTGAGATTATCGATTGGGATGCTGATGAAAAAACTCGTTCAACTAAGCAAGAAATCACAGAGCTTTATAATTGGTGGCTTACATATAACGAAGATCTAGTGCCAGAGCCTGAAGAAATTAGTGAGCAAAATAGAATGTTACATCGGCTCATAGATGTTCGATGGGCATTGTGGACATAAATACTGCTAACAAGTTGCTTAAACGGAATAAAAACAGTTGGTTATCGCTTCGCGATTTTAACCAACCATTTTTATCCGCTTAGCAAGGCGTTGAGGCTGTAGAATTACTCTTTTTAGGAACGTATCCAACTATTCTTGATTGGTTGCTTTTTAACCTTGAATCCATCTGTTCGCTGTGATCTAATAGATATTATTCACCCACGGTAAACTGTTATGGCTAACTACAAGCCTGACTTATCCTGTCAAAATAAATTCATTCCTATCAATTTCGCTGAGCAAATTCTGCCTGGCACTTTTGAGTATGCCCTTTGTTATATTGTCGAAAATAAACTCGATTTATCGGGATTTGACGCGTGGTATAACAATGACAAAACGGGCGCGGCGGCGTATCCACCTTCGGTAATGCTAAAGATTATTTTACTGGGCTATGCACATGGTTTGATCAGTAGCCGTCGAATTGCTAAAGCGTGTGAGACGAACATTTTATTTATGAGTGTGTCGGGAGATATCCAGCCGCATTACACATCAATAGCAGGCTTCGTTGCTAAAATGCATGAACAGATTGAGCCGATTTTTACGCAAGTGCTGATGATATGTGATGAGGAAGACTTGATAGGCCGCAACATGTTTGCCATTGATGGGTGTAAATTAAAGTCCAATGCGAGTAAAGAGTGGAGTGGCACATTCGATGAGTTAGGTCGCAAAAAAGCAAAACTAGAACGCGCAAGCAAACGTATTATTGAACGCCACCAATCACAAGATGGACTGGGCGAAGAGTTAATAACTCAGGATTTAAAACAAAAAGAGAAGCTAGATAAAAGTGCAGATAAAATCACCGAGTTTTTAGCCACTCACAAAGAAAAAACAGGCAGTAAAGGCAAGCCAGTTAAAAGTAATATCACCGACCCCGACAGCGCGAAAATGACGACCTCAAAAGGGACAATTCAAGGCTACAACGGCATCGCGATTAATGACGATAAACACCAAATTATACTGCAAGCTCAAACGTGGGGCTCAGTGGGTGAGCAACAAACCCTACAGCCAGCTGTTAAGCAATTAAAGCAGCAGCTTGATAAATTGAACACTGACAAGCGCAAAGACGATCACACGATTAAGTTCACCGCAGACAGTGGGTTTAACAGCGAAGCAAATCTCGAATTTATGGCGCAAAGCGGGTTCGATACCTACATTGCGGATAATCAATTTAGAAAACGAAATCCGCTGTTTAAAGACAGCGAAACATACGAAACGGAGCAAGAAAAGCGCCGACTAAAACGCAGTAAAGGCAAGCCACGGTTATTTACCTCAGATGATTTTCATTATGATGAAGCAAACCAAACATGCCGCTGTCCTGCAGGTAATGATATGTGGCGAAGTGGGGTTAATGTAAAAAGTCATAACCAGCAATACACGCGATTCTGTGGTTACTTAAAAGACTGTAAAACATGCCCGCTAAAGCAGCAATGCATGCGAAAGCCACCCATTAAAACGGGGCGACAAGTACAGTTTATAAATAATGAATC